>JABFRG010000577.1 GCA_013141295.1 Polyangiaceae bacterium | reverse complement strand
ATCCTGCATGCCCAGCGCGCGCGTGATGACGTTGCGCGGGAGCTCGTTGCGCTGCTCGTCGGTGAGATCGGGCATCGCCAGCAGGTAGTCGTTGATCAGCGAGTGGTCGCGGGTGAGGAGGTTGATGCCCTTCTCGCGGACCCGGTAGCAGCGGGAGTCACCCACGTGCCCGATGTACATGCGGTTCTTCTTCGGGCTGAACATGGCGCCCACCACGGTGGTGCCCATTCCATGGCACTCGCGGGAGCGCGTGCTGCGCTCGAAGATCTGCCGGTTCGCCACCCGGATGCCGGTGAGGAGGCGGTTCTCTTCTTCCGACAGGTTGGTGTCGAAGTGGAAAGGCCAGGTGACGTCGTCGTTGGCGGTGGAGCGGAAGAACTCGGAGATGGTCTCCGTGGCGAGCTTGGACGCGACGTCCCCCGCGCGGTGTCCGCCCATGCCGTCGGCCACGACGAACAGGTCGTACTCCTTCAACACGATGAAGGAGTCCTCGTTGTGCTCCCGTTGGAGCCCCACATCGCTCATGCCCGCTGCGATCGCCCGTAGCAAAGTGCGTCCTCTCGAATTACGTAAGGGTTTCATTCGCCTCGGGCGGTGTCAAGGGTGCATACGCAGCGGGATAAAGCGAACGGGAAGGGGCGCGGCCCCTGCAGAAACATCGGGGAACGGGCAAAGGGCCCGCTCACACCTCGAGAATATCCTTCTCTTTGGAGGCGACCAGGGTGTCGACCATCTTGCCGCCTTCGGCCACGGTCTCCTCGGCCTTCTTCTTGGCGCGCTCCACGTCGTCCTCGCTGGCGTCGCCCGCGGAGTCCATCTCCGAGAGCATATCCAGGGCTTCGTGCCGCGCCTTGCGAATGGTGACCTTGCACTCCTCACCGTACTTCTTTGCGATCTTCACGAAGTCCTTGCGGCGCTCCTCGGTGAGCGGCGGAAGGGGAATGCGGATGATGTCGCCGTCCGTCTGGGGGTTCAAGCCCAGATCGCTCTCACGGATGGCTTTTTCCGTGGCCTTCATCTGGCTCTTGTCCCAGGGCTTGACGGTGAGGAGCCGCGGCTCCGGCACGCTGATGTTGGCCATCTTCGCCAGCGGCGTCGACGTTCCGTAATAATCCACGCGAATTGCGTCGAGCAATTGCGGGCTCGCCCGGCCGGCGCGGAGCTTGGCCAGGTCGCGCCTCAGGGCGTCGTGTGCCTTGGCGATGGAGCTGATGAGTTCCTTTTGCACGTCTTCCAGCATGAGCGGCCTCGCTTGAGATCCCCCCTCCCTTAGCATTCTTGGCGGTCATTGGGTGCGAACTCGTGCACCGGGGCCGGGTTCGGGGCCACGGCGCGGCAAAATTCGCGTCGCGCTGCAGCCCGGCTCGGGAGTCGTGCTATGGCCATCGCGATGGGCTGGCGCCGGCGTTCTTCATGGCTCGTGGTCGGGGTGGCGACGGTGATCGCGGCCGCAGCCGGTTGCTCGAAGGACACGCCGCCCACGCCCACGGTGCCTACCAGCGTGGTGGAGACCGAGGTGCCGGCGCCGGCGACGCTCCTGGCCGAGGTGGCGATCCCCACGCCCAACGCCACCTGGGCCAAGCTCCAGCGCAACATCGGCGGGGTGGTGGGCATTCTCCCCAGTTCCTTCGGAGGCCTGGTGGCCACCCTCACGGGGCTCGAGCTTGGCTTCGCCGACGAGGTCGACGGCGTGGCGCCGGCCTACGCAGCGCTCGGCGCGCCGGCGGTGGAGGGCTCCGCGGTGAGCTTCGTCATCGCCACCAAGCTCGTGGAGATGCGCCGGGTCCGGGCCCTGCTCCTTGCCGGCGACACCTCGAAGTTCAAGGCCCGGGAAGAAGGCTCGCTCACGTATCTGACCGGCCCCAACAGGGACTACGCCATGGCGCTCACCGCGTCCGGATACCTGCTGGTCGGCGGAAGCGAAGCCGACATCGCCGCCCTGGGGCCTTATGCGTATCGCACGCTGCCGAAGCGCGCGCCTGTGAGCGAGCCGGTGGTGGTGACGGTCCCCAAGGCCTCGCTCCGCGGCCCGCTGCGCAGCCAGCTCCTCGCCCGGTGGGCCCACTTCATGGCGGAGAAGCTCGAGCAAGACGAGCAGATGCGCAAGGCCCACGGGGGCCGCGCGCCGGACTTCGCCGACCCCAAGGGCATTCTCTCGGTGCTCGATGCGGTGGTGCAGAAGCGCGCGCAGCTCCTCGAGCATCTCGACGGCGCCACGCTCCGGGTGGAGACCCTCGACACGCGTCTCCGCGGCACGGTCAGCCTTTCCGGCGACGCCGCCGACCCGGTGGTGAAGAGCGGGCTCGTCGACCGGAGCGCCGGCGACGCGTCGACCCTCCTCGGCGCGCCCTCCGATGCCGCCGTTTCGCTCTACTTCCATGACGACGCGGCGGAGCGGGAAAAGCGGGTCGACGATGTGGTGACCGATGTCGGCGCCGTCTTCGGCAAGCGCCTCGGCGAAGCGGAGACCAAGCGCGTACGGGATATTGCCGCGGCCTGGTCCAAGGCCCGCGGCGACGCGCTCCGCTGCGACGTGTACTGGGCCGAACAGAAGCACCTCGGGCTCCAGACCCAGGGAGGGAAGGCCGAGGAGCTGGATCGCGCGGGCGCTGCCACCGTCGACCTCTTGCGCGCGCCGTTCTTCAAGGACCCGTTGAAGCT
>JABFRG010000233.1 GCA_013141295.1 Polyangiaceae bacterium | reverse complement strand
GACCGTCATGCTCTTCCGGACGGCCATTCTCTCGGGCCGTTTCGACGGCCTTCACCAGGAACTCCACGCAACCTATACGGCCTCGTTCGCCGCATGATCATGCCGCCGCTGGATATGCACCCTATCGGATTTGCCGATGCGGGCTCAGGGGCTGCGACGAAAGAGACTTCCGCGATGGTCGGTGTAGAGCCCCTCGAAGCCCACGTACATCTCGCCCGCCTCGGAAATGGCTGCAGCTTGCACCGAAACCAGCGAAGGCTCGGCGAAGAGCCTGCCCAGAGGATCGCGTCTCCAGGTGGCGCCACCGTCGGCGGACACGAAGAGCAAGCGGCCGCGGCCGCCCACCACCACCTCCAGGCCGCGGCAAGCCAGCGCGAGCACCTCGGAGCCCACCTGGGTCGCGACGCGCCAGGTCTTGCCGAGATCGCGCGTCATGTGCAAACCGTAGGTCGACGACGCGAAGAGCGTGCCCGCAGCGAAGCAAAGGCGCCGCGTCTGTTCGTGCTCGGTGCCGCCCTTGAACATGGGGAGCCGCTTCCAGTGCGCGCCGGCGTCGGTGGAGCGAAGGATGGCGCCGGTGCCGGCCACCAATACGTCGCGCCCGTCGGTGGTCCCCACGTCGTACAGCCACCCTTCGGTGAAGGGGACCGGCAGCCGTGCCCACGTGGCACCGTGGTCGGTGGAGCGAGCGACAAAGGGGCCGCCACTCCCGCCGGCGCCCACAATGTAGATCTGCTCGGCGCTCGGGCCCCAGATGCCGGTCACGGCGGAGCCAGGCGCCGCACCAGTGGACGAGAACGAGGCGCCGCCGTCGGTGGAGCGCACCACGCCGCCTTCGCCGGCCACGAACACCTCCCGCTCGGACGGCGCCCACACCACGGGAAAGCGCGGCGCCACCTCGGTGCGTGCAAAGTGCAGCCCACGATCGGTGGAGCGCAGCAAGAACCCGGAGCCGCTGGCAAAGACGCTGTCGCCCACGGTGAACAGGCCCGAGAGCCCGGAGTCGCCCGGGATGTTTCCGGCGGCGCCCGCGAAGGTGTGGGGCGGCGCCGGCAAGATCACCAGCGCGTCGGGGGAAGGGGGGAGCGACGGAGCAGTCGCCCCCGCGTCGACCTCGTGGGGCGCGATGGAGACCACGGCAACCTCCGGCCGCGTCGTCACCGGCGGCAGCTCGTGGGGCGGAGCCGGAGTGGGCGTGGCACCGCAGGCCACCATGAGCACGGGAGCAAGCTGAAGCAGCGCGGCGAGGCTCGCGCCTCCGGAGCGACGAAAAAGAATGCGCATCGGCGCGCGAGCGTACCGCAGCGGCGCCGGCAAAAGATGATGTTAAGCTTACGGGGATGCGTCCCCTTTCCTTTCTTCTTCCGCTCTGTGCGCTGGCGGTTGCGGCCTCGCTCGTGCACTGCAGCGACGATCCGAAACCCGCACCTCTGACGCCCTTCGATGCGCAGAGCGACGCGCCCGTCACGCCCGGCCCGGACGGAGCCGTCGACGGCGGCGGCGGCACGGCCTTTCCCTGCGGCGACATCGGGACCGAGTGGAAGCGCTGCCCGCAGAATCCCTTGTATGTTGCAGGCAAACGGCTCCCCGACGGCAACCTGGAGCTCTCGGTGGGCGATCCCGACGTGATGTACGACGCCGACGAGAAGAAGTGGAAAGCCTGGTGGTCCACCGGCGCCGCCAAGAGCTTCGGCGAAGGCACGAAGGCGCCCATCTACATCAAGTACGCCGAGAGCCCCGACGGCATCGCGTGGACGGTGCAGCCGGAGCCGGTATTGCTCTCGGGCACCGACCCCTCCAACTGGGACGACTCCAAGGTGGAGACCCCGAGCGTGGTGAAGATTCCCGGGAACCCTCCGGACCGGCGCTACGTCATGTTCTACGCCGGCGGCAACGACGTCGACTTTCCCCGCACCGCGACCCTCGACTACACCTGGTACCAGATCGGCGTCGCCTTCAGCGCCGACGGCAAGAAGTTCACGCGCATGCCCGCCGCCGAGTCGCCCTACGCCGGCAAGGTGACTGGGTTTCGCAAGCACGAAGGCCTGCTCCTCATGGCCCGCGACGCCTTTCCCGGCACCGCCAACGTGGAGAACGGCGTCGTGGCCGACCCAGAGGTGGTGTTCGACGGCTCGGGATACCATCTCTTCTTCTCGTCGCTGGCCTCCAAGGCCGACCGCATCTCGTATCTCGGGTACGGCGTGAGCCACGCGACGCTCACCGCCACGGCCATCCCGCGCCTGGCCATGGTCGCGGGAAACCCGCAGATCCCCGGCGCATCGCAGCCGTCGGTGATTCGCACCGAGGCCGGCTACGAGCTCTATACGGTATACGACTCCGCCGAGGACGCAGCGCGCACGCCGTCGACCTTCAATGCCTACTACGGAATCTGGAAGCACACGTCCAAGGACCTGGCGACGTTCTCCGGCAAGCCCGCGACGCACGACTTCAGCGCCCAGGGTGCCGGTCCGAGCGAGCCCTATGCCATGATCAAGGCGGGCGACATGGCCTACGCCGACGGCATTCGCCGCTACTACTACCCGGCCTTCCGCACCGACAACGTACCGCCCGGCTTCTTCGCGCCGCTTCGTCGCGACGCCGGCATCTTCCCCGATGGCAGCATCGATCTGCCGGAGGCCGGCCTGGTGGCGGTGCCCGCGGTCATCTCGCTCCACGTCGCCGCGCGCCGCTGAACGGCGCCGATATCAGGCCTTGGCGCGGCCCTTGGGCGTGACGAAGCGGTACACCGCGGCGGGCTTGGAGGCGGTGATGCGCTTGCCCGGCGCCTGCTCGATGAGCCCCTCCTCGATCATGCGCTGGAAGCGCCTTCGGAAGTTGCCCGGGTCCTGCGGCTCACCGGTGACGATGCCGCGCACCGCCCGGAGCTCGGGGATGGTGAAGGTCTTGGGTACCAGGCTCTGGGCGATATCGGTGGCGTCGATGCGCTCGGCGATGCGCGTGGTGGCGCGGTCGAGGATCTCGGCGTGGTCGAACGCCAGCGCCTTGGCGCGGAGGCCCTTCACCGGGACCCACTCGGCGTGGGTGGCGTCGCCGCCGGCGCGGACCACCAGGTCCGGCCGCACCAGCGCGTAGTACGCGATGGTGATGATGCGCATGCGCGGATCGCGTCCGGCCTTGCCGAAGGCCCCGAGCTGCTCCAGGAACACATCGGACGCGCCGAGGCCGGTCTCCTCGTGGAGCTCGCGGAGCGCGGCGGCGTCGAGATCTTCGCCCTGATCGCGGTGCCCGTCGCCCACCCGCACGAACCCTCCGGGGAGGGCCCACGCGCCCTTGAACGGGTGCACGCCGCGGCGCACCAGCAGCACCTGCAGCTCCGCGTCGACGATGCTGAAGACGGCGATGTCCACGCTCACCGAGGGCCGGGGAAAGTCCGCCGGAACGTACGCCTCGAGAAAGGCCGCCTCTTCACCGTCGGTTCCGGGCCCGTCGGCGGCGCGCCCCTTGCGGGCGGACTTGGTAGCGCTCATGGGGCCCATGATTGGCCCGGCGGGTCCATGGGTTCAAGGGGAAAGAGTCCGATGCGCCTTCGAAGAGTCGCGACGACTCTTCGACCCGCTCCCGCTGGCGCTCTCCGGGCGGGAATGTTCTCCTCGAACCGGTCGTTGGCACCGGAAGAAAAAGTCGCATGTACTCCAAAAGAGTTTGCATGACTCTTTCTTCTGCTACCCTGGAGTCGAGGAGCGTATGAAGGCCATCGTGAAAGGAAGCGGGCTCGCGCTGCGCGAGGTGTCGGCCAGTGCGCCGGGCCCGGGCGAAGTGCGGGTGCGGGTGGCGTACGCCGGCGTGTGCCGCACCGACCTGTACGTGGCCGATGGGCACCTGCGCGCGCCCTTGCCACGCATCCTCGGGCACGAGCTCTCGGGCACGACGATGGACCCAGCGCCGGGCCTCCCGGTGGGTGCGCGGGTCACGGTTCGGCCGTACCTGCGCTGTGAACGCTGCGCCGGTTGCACGCTGCCAGCGTCGCAAGGAGAAGAACGCGCCCCCTGCGCCGCACCCTCGCGACTGGGGATCGAGCGCGACGGCGCCTTCGCCGAGGAGCTGGTGGTCCCGGCTTCGATGCTGCTCGCCATTCCCGACGCGCTGCCCCTGCGTACGGCGGCCTTCGTGGAGCCGGTGGCGGCGGCGTTGGCGGTGCTTCGCGCGCCGCTTCCGGTGGGTGGGCGCGGCCTGGTGCCGGGCGAGCATCGCATCGCGGAGCTCACGCGCCGGGTCCTCGCGCTTCACGGGTGGCAAGTGGACGCCCGCAGTGAAGGCGACGTGGACTTCGCGGTGGAGACCTCGCACGCGGTGGTCGGCGATCTGATCCGCCGCATCCGGCCCCGCGGCGTGCTGGTGCTGAAGAGCCGGCCCTTCGAGCCGGTGGCGATGGATATGGGTCTGCTGGTGGCCAAGGAGATCCAGGTAGCTGCGGTGCACTACGGCTCCTTCAGCCGCGCCATCGCGCTGCTCGCCGAAGGGCGCCTCGAGGTGGCCGATCTGTTCGGCGCCGAGCGCGCGCTTGAGGACTGGCACGCGACCTTCGCGGAGGCCCGGCGGGAAGACGCCAAGAAGCAGATCTTCACCGTCGCCGGAGGCGCCTAGCATGTGCGGCCTCGCAGCCTTTCTCGCGCTCACGCCGGGTGCGCGCGCCTCTCGCGAAGGCATGGATCGGGCCCTCGACAGCCTCGCATCCCGGGGCCCCGACCAGGCGGGCCAGTGGTTCGCCAGCGATGGCGCGGTGGCGCTGGGACATCGCCGCTTGGCCATTCTGGATCTCGCCGGCGGCCGGCAGCCGCTCGCCAGCGAGGACGGCCAAGTAGTTGCCATCGTCAACGGCGAGCTCTACGGCTTCGAGGCGCTGCGGGCCGAGCTCGCGTCGCGGCACCGGTTCGCCACCGAGACCGACAGCGAGGTGCTGGTGCACCTCTACGAGGAGCACGGCATCGAGGCGTTGCGCCATCTTCGCGGTGAGTACGCGTTCGTGCTCTGGGACGCGCGGAAGAAGCGTCTCTTCGCCGCCCGCGATCGCTTCGGGGTGAAGCCGCTGTGCTGGACGCGCCACGACGGCATGCTCCTGCTTGCGTCGCAGGCCAAGGCGCTCTTCGCGGCCGGCGTA
Source organism: Polyangiaceae bacterium (assembly GCA_013141295.1). GTDB lineage: Bacteria > Myxococcota_A > Polyangia > Polyangiales > Polyangiaceae > JABFRG01. The sequence continues at coordinate 8,159 of JABFRG010000233.1, read as the reverse complement.
CCCGCGCGCTGGAACCTCCGGGCCGTGGCGCAGGCATCGCGCCTTCAGTATCCGCTGCCGGAAGACACGCTGTTCGACGGCATTCACGCGCTCCCGCCGGGATGCATGCTCCTCGCGGAAGCGGGCGAGGTGCGCGTGGAGCGCTACTGGGATCTCGACTATCCGCGCACCGAAGAAGTGCGGGCGATCACCGCCGAGGACGCCATCACGGAAGTACGCACGCGGCTGGACGACGCGGTGCGGGTGCGCTTGCGGGCCGACGTGCCGCTGGCGTTTCATCTGAGCGGCGGCGTGGACTCGTGCGCAGTGCTCGCCAGCGCGGCGCCCCACCTGCGTGGGCCAGCCACCGCGTACACCGTGCGCTTCCGGGAGCAGGGCTACGACGAGGCGGCGCTGGCCCAGACCATGGCCACGCACGTGGGCGCGCGCCTTCGGGTGCTCGACGTGCGCGAGGAAGACGTGATCACGCATCTTCCCGCCATGGTGGCCGCCGGCGAGGGGCTCACCATCAACGGGCACGGCGTCGCCAAGTACCTCCTCAACCGCACCATGCGCGAGGAGGGCTTCCGCGTGGCGCTCACCGGCGAGGGCGCCGACGAAGTGTTCGCCGGCTACGCCCACCTGCGAAGCGATCTGGGCGTGCTCGCAGCGCCCAATCCCGCGTCGGCGGGCCTCATGCTTCCGGCGGGCGAAGGCATCTCGCTCGAGTCAGTGCGCGCGCGCCTGGGCTTCGTCCCCACCTGGCTCGCTGCCAAGGCCACCCTGGGGCGGCGCATGGGCGAGCTCCTGAGCGCCGATTTCGCGGGCTACGTCAGCGAGACCGATGCAGGATGCACACTTCTCGACGCCATCGACGCGCGGCAGCTTGCCGGACGCGGGCGCGTGGAACAGTCGCTCTACCTGTGGTCCAAGACCGCCCTCGAGGGGTACATCCTGCGCACCCTGGGCGACGGCATGGAGATGGCGCACGGCATCGAGGGCCGCCTCCCCTTCCTGGACCATCAGCTCTTCGAATTCGTGCGTTCGCTGCCGACCCACCTGAAGATCCACGAGAGCACGGAGAAGTATGTGCTGCGGCAGGCGGTGGAGGCTCGCGCCTCCGGAGCGAGGGGAGAGGGCCGCGTGCCCGCCGCCATCGCGACGCGCGAGAAGCATCCGTTCCTGGCGCCTCCGATCGCCGCGCGAGCGCCGGACTTTCTCCGGAGCACCTTCGAGACCGCGCCACCCTTCCTGGATCGCGCGCGGCTCGAGGCCCTGGTTTTGCGACTGCCCTCGCTCTCGCGCGCCGAGCAGGTGGCCACCGAGCCTGTGCTCTTCCTCGCCCTTTCGTTCTGCCTTCTGCACACCCACTATCGAATGGAGCTCCCATGAGCGAGACCGGGACCGAGACCAACTGGTGGAGCGGCCTGTACGACGATCTGCTGGCGGAGCTGCTCCTGGTGCGCGACGACGCGGCGGAGGTGGACGACACGGTGCGCTTCCTGGTGGAGCGGCTGGAGCTCGCCCCCGGGGCCCGGGTCTTCGACCAGTGCTGCGGCATCGGTAGCCTGGCCGTCCCCCTGGCGCAGCGCGGCTTCGACGTGGTGGGCGTGGACCAGGCGGCGCGCTACGTGGAGCGGGGAAACCGCGAGGCGCAGACTCTGGGAGGATTGTCTTGCAAGCTATTCGCCGGCGACGCCTTTGCCTTCCTGCCGGAAAGGCCGGTGCAGGGTGCATTCAACTGGTGGACCAGCTTCGGCTACACGAGTGACGACGCACGCAACGCCGAGATGCTCGCGCGGGCCAAGGATGCGCTGGTGCCGGGCGGCCTCTTCGCGCTGGATACGCTGGGCCTCCCGGGCGTGCTCCGGGGCTTTCAGCCGCAGGTGGTGACGCGTCGACGTACGCCCGAGGGCGAGATCGTCCTGGTGCGCGAGAGCTCGCTGGACTTGGCCGCGGGGTTCATGAACAAGGTCTGGACGTACTTCTTGCCGAACGGGCGCCGCGTCACCCACGAGAGCCGGCTGCGCCTGTACTTGCCGCACACGCTGGTGGCGCTCATGCGCGGGGTGGGCTTCGAGGACGTCACCCTCCACGGCGGCATCCGCGGCGAGCCGCTCGACGCCGACACCAAGCGCTGCATCGTGGTGGGACGGAGGCCGCGATGAGAATTTTCAGCGAAGCGCCTGCCGACAACGCATCGCTCCGGCGAAGTCTCTACCAGGGAGATGTCTTCGCGCTGGGGCCCACCACGGCGTCGGAAGCGCTGGTGGCCGATGTGCGGGAGCTCTTGGAGCGCACCCTCGAGAGCCGCGACATTCGTCACGCGCCCTCGGCGCTGGATCCCCTGGAGCTGTTCGCGCGGATGGGGCGCCTGCGAAAGACCCTGTACATGGAACCGCGCTTTCACGCGCACGCGCGGGCGGTCATCGCGGCAGCGGGCTTCGACCCCGACCACGTGGCGTTCGATCCCTTGCGGCTCCGCATCATCTCGCACCTGGGCCACGAGAACCCCCGGGCCGCCCCGGTGTACTATCCGCACAGGGATACATGGTACGCGCATCCCCAATCCATCGTCACCTGGTGGATTCCCCTCGACGATCTGCGCGAGGAGGAGACCTTCGTGTTCTATCCGGAGGCGTTCGATCGACCGGTGGCCAACGACTCGGAGATCTTCGACTACGACGCATGGGTGGCCCGGGGGTGGAGCCTGAAGATCGGGTGGCAGGATCCGGAGGCCGGTCGCACCGCGCGCTACCCGCGGGCTCTGGAGCCGAGCAAGGTCGACGAAGGCGTGGGCTTCTCGTGTAGGCGCGCGCAGAACCTCCTGTTCGCCGGCGCGCACTATCATCAGACCCGGCCGCAAGCGCTGGGCACCACCCGCTACAGCCTGGACTTTCGCGTGGTGGATCTGCGCGACGAGGCGGCGGGCCTGGGCGCGCCCAACACCGACAACCGCTCGCGCGGCTCGGCACTTGCGGATTACACGCACCCTGCGCACGGTGGTACGTGACGCCGTTCATCGCGGCCTTTCGGGCGGTGGTGCGGGCGCATGGGGAGCGCGTGGCCATCGAGTCGCCGGGCACGGCGGTGACGTATGCCGAGCTATGGCGCGCCGCAGAGGAGAGCGCACGCGCGCATCGCGCCGGCGAGCTGGTGGAGCTACGGGCAACGCGGAGCGCCGCGTACGTGACGGCGCTGCTCGGGGTATGGATGGCCGACGCGGCCTTCGTGCCGATGGATCCGGAGACGCCGGCGGCGCGGGTTGCCCTGGTGCGGACGCAGCTCGATCGCGCTCGCGCGCTGCGCGAGGAGCTTGCGTACGTCATCTTCACGTCCGGCAGCACCGGCCGGCCCAAAGGCGTACGGGTGGGTCACGCGGGGCTGGTACCCGTGCTCCGGGCGCAGATCGAGCTGTTCGGTCTCGGCCCCGGCAAACGCAGCCTGTTCTTCCTCTCGCCGTGCTTCGACGCCTCGCTCTCCGACGTCGGGACGGCGCTGCTCTCCGGCGCGACGCTGGTCATCGACGATGCGCATCGACTTCGCACGTCGCTGCGGGAGGTGCTGGCCGATCGGAGAATCACCCACGCCGATCTCCCGCCGGCCCGGGCCGCGCTCTTCGATCCCGCGGAGCTCCCGGCGTCGCTGGAGACGCTCATCCTCGGTGGCGAAGCGTGCGATCCGGCACGGGTGCGGGGGCTGGCCGCGCGGGTGCGGGTGGTGAACGTGTACGGCCCCACCGAGGCCACCATCTGCACCAGCATGGTGCGCTGCGATCCGGTCACCTGGGACGCGCCTTCGCTGGGCCATCCGGTGCCGGGCGTGCGCTACCTCGTGGAGGACGGCGAGCTGCTCATCGGCGGCCCGTGCGTGGCGCTGGGCTACGTGGACGAGCCGGAGCTGACGGCGGCGCGCTTCGTGGTGCGCCAGGGCGAACGGTACTTCCGCACCGGGGATCGGGTGGAGGCTCGCGCCGACGGAGAGCTCGTATTCGAGGGGCGCGTCGACCGTCAGTGCAAGATACACGGAGCGTTGGTGGCGCCGGAAGAGGTGGAGCGATGCTTGGCCGCCGTACCCGGCGTTTCGCGGGTGCACGTGGGCCCGGAGCCAGAGGGCGGAGGACGACTCTGCGCCTTCGTGGCGCCCACGAACGTGAGCGAGGAAGCTCTGCGAGCGGCGGTGACGGCGGCACTCCCGAAGCACATGCATCCTGCACGATTCTACCTGCGCGAGACGCTGCCCCAGACCACGAGCGGCAAGGTGGACGCGGCGGCGTTGTGGCGGGAGCATGGTCCGGAGACGCCGCCGGAGGCTCGGGGGAGCGATCGCGTAGCGCAGCTGCAGGCGATGGTGGCGCGGGTGCTGGGCATCGGGCTTCCGCCGGCTTCTGCGGACTTCTTCGCGCTGGGCGGAGACTCGCTCTCGGTGCTGGAGCTCGCGGCAGCGGCGGAGGCCGAGGGGATCGCGCTCTCGGCCGCGCAGGTGTACGCCGATGGGACCATCGCGGCGATGGCCGTTGCGAGCGAGCCCGCGCCCATGACGGTGGCGCAGCTCCGTGCGGACGTGGTGCAGTGGCTCGGCACGGCGCGCGGCGCAGTACGTGAAGCGAGCGACGTTCGCGGATCGCCGACGGTCCTCGTCACGGGGGCGTTCGGATTTCTCGGAACCGCACTTCGGGCGGCGCTCGCTCCCGAGACGCGCGTCTTCGGTCTCGGCCGCCGGGCACCGGATTCGGCGCGTGGGACCCGCGTGCTCCTGGGTGACGTCACGGCGCCGCGCATGGGCCTCGACGCACGCACGTGGGCCGAGCTCGCGGACACGGTCGATAGCGTGTTTCATCTGGCGGCCGACGTGAACCTGGTGAAGCCCTATGCGGAGCTGCGCGCCGCGCACCTGGGCAGCCTGGGGCCGGTGCTCGAGCTTGTGCGAACCGGAAAGCCCAAACGCCTGCATCTTGCATCCACCCTCTCGGTGGCCGCCTGCCAATCGCCGCTGCCCGCGGTGGCCTACGAGCGCGGGCTGGATGACCACGTCGAGCTCCACGGCGGCTACGCGCAGAGCAAGTGGGCCGCCGAGGACGCAATCCGCGACGTCCAGGACGCGCAGATCGTCCGCTTCGGGCTCCTCACCGGACACTCGCAGACCGGGCGCGCAGCGCCGCACTGCCACCTGATGACGTGCATTCGCGGGCTCCGGGAGCTGGGCTGCATTCCCGAGCTCGCCGGGGAAGCGTTCGTCGACGTCACGCCCATCGACCACGCCGCGACCACCATGGCCCGCATCGCGGAGAGCCACGAAACCGGGGTGTTCCACGTCTGCGGCGCCGCGCCGCTGGCCCTCTCGTCGCTGGTGGCCGCCCTCCACGACCACGGCATTCACCTGCGCACGGTCTCCGCCGAAGCCTTTCGCGCACGCGCCCGCGAGGTGCCAAAAACCCGCGCGGTGGCCACCACCCTGGCCTCGTTGCAGCATCGGTTCCTGGGCGGCGGGTCGCGGGCGAGCGATCTCTTCCTGGCCACCGGCATCGCCTTCGACGCCGCGCGCGCGGTGGCGCTCACCGGGCCGGCGCCCCTACCTACGCCCGCGCTCCTGCGCACCTACCTCGAAGCCATGGACCGACCATGAGCCACGGCCTCCTCCTCGGCAAGTTCATGCCGCCGCACGCCGGTCACGTGTATCTTGCAAATTTCGCGTCTCGCTTCGCCAGCGAGCTCACCATCGTGGTGGGCACCTTGGCGCGCGAGCCGATTCCCGGCGCCCTGCGCTTCCAGTGGATGCGTCGGCTGTTCCCCCACGCCCGGGTGCTGCACCTGGAAGACGAGAACCCGCAAGACCCCAGCGAGCACCCGGACTTCTGGAACATCTGGCGGGAGAGCCTCCAGCGCATCGTGGGCAGGCCGGTGGACTACGTGTTCGCCTCGGAGCCCTACGGCGCGCGGCTGGCCGCGGAGCTATCGGCGAAGTTCATACCGGTCGATCTGGAACGCACCGCGCTCTCCGTGTCGGGCACGGCGATTCGCGCCGATCCGCTGGCGCACTTCGATCTCTTGCCTCCCCCGGTGCGCCCCTACTTCGCGCGGCGGGTGAGCATCTTCGGCCCGGAGTCCACCGGCAAGAGCACCCTCGCCCGAAACCTCGCCGAGCACTTTCGCACCGTGCACGTCCCGGAGTTCGCCCGCACGTGGCTCACCCAGCGAGGCGGCGAGGTGGCGCCGGAAGATATGCCGATCATCGCCCGGGGACAGGCCGCCGCCGAGGACGCGCTGGCGGAGGAAGCGAACCGTGTAGGATTCACGGATACCGATCCGCTGGCGACCTGCGTGTGGAGCGAGACGCTGTTCGGCGCCGTGGCCCCCGAGGTGCGGAGCGTCGCCGACGCACGAACGTACGATCTGACCCTGCTCCTCGACGTGGACGTGCCCTGGGTTCCCGACCTGGTGCGCTACTTGCCCGACGACCGCCGGGGGTTCTTCCTCCGTTGCCAGGCCGCGCTCGAGACCGCCGGACGCCGCACCCAGGTGCTCCGCGGCTCCTTCGAAGCGCGCACCCACGCGGCCATCGAGGCCGTGGAAGCCATGCTCACCATGCCGAGGGTTCCATGACCATCTCCAGAGAAAAGATCGCAGGCGGCCTGTATGGCATGTTGGTGGGCGACGCGCTCGGGGTGCCCTACGAGTTCACCGCCCCCGAACATTTGCCGCCCCGCGAGATGCTGGAGATGGATCCGCCACCGGGCTTCGATCGCGCGCATGCAAGGGTGGCGCCCGGCACCTGGTCCGACGACGGCGCCCAGGCGCTGTGTCTCCTGGCGTCGCTGCTCGAGCACGGACGCCTCGACGCACCGGACTTCGCGGCGCGGCTCCTCGGTTGGTACCGGGACGGATACATGGCCATCGACAGCAACGTGTTCGACGTCGGCGTGCAGACGCAGCTGGCCTTTCGGGTTCTCGAAGCGGGCGCCGCGCCGCTCGACGCCGGCCCCAGCGGAGAGCGGCACAACGGCAACGGCTCGCTCATGCGGGTGCTGCCGCTGGCGCTATTTCACCCGGGCAACGACGCCGCGCTGGTGGAGGACGCCATGAACCAATCGCGCATCACCCACGGCCACGCCCGCTCCCGCGTGTGCTGCGCGCTCTATTGCCTGTGGGCCCGCGGGCTCCTGGAAGACCGGCCCGACGCGTGGGCGCACGCCACCCGCACGCTGCGCGGCCTCATCACGCGCGGCAGCGAAGAAGAAGAGGCGCTCGAGTACCACGTGCGACCCGACGATGCGCCCGAGGGCAAGGGCTCCGGCTACGTGGTCGACACGCTGCGCTCCGCGCGCATGGTGTTCGAGCGGGGCGAGAGCTACGAGGCCATCGTGAAGGACGCGATTGCCCTCGGCTGGGACACCGACACCACCGCGTGCGTCGCCGGCGGGGTGGCCGGCATCCGGTTCGGCCTCAGCGGCATTCCCGTGCGCTGGCGTGAGGCGCTCTTGGGGACCGATCTCGTCGATGCGCTGCTGGAGCAGCTACTCGCGGCGCGCGCGAGTCAAGGCGCCGAGCGACCGCGGTAGGGCTTCACCGCGTGGCTCTCCACGAGCTTCCGGAAAGCCGCGACGCTGCGCTCCACCGGTGCACGCAGCGCCGTGTCTTGCGCCGCGCCCATGAGCCCGAAGGGACGCTCGAAGAGCGCGAGGATGCGACTTCCCACCATGAGCTCGAGGGTCAGGTGAACCTTCGTCACGGTGGCCGGGGTGCTCGCCGGGGCGAGCCGGACCGACATCAGGATCAGGTCGCCCTGCGATAGCCGGGCCTCCAGGCCGAGCAGCCCGTCGCCGGTCGTGGGGGGTCGAAACGCCGTCACCTCGAGGAGCAGCGAGTGCCGCTTCTGCCCGCGCAGGATGGCGACGCGCAACGACGCATCGGCCTGGAGCGCCTCCGCCGATCCGGTCTCCGCCAGCCCATCGACGAAGAGCCCATACCCCGAGGGCTCCACCAGGCGGCTCCACACCACCTCCGGCGGCGCGGGCATCTCGGTCTCGATGTCCACGTAGTGCATGGGCGCACCTACCATGTACCAGTGCACCCCGCCGGCGGTCACGCGCGCCGCGACGCGTCGGAAAATCGCGGCCATTTTCGCGCTCATGTTCCCGGAAGCACGACCGTTCTGCCGGGGTATGCGGAAGTGCATCGGGG
>JABFRG010001076.1 GCA_013141295.1 Polyangiaceae bacterium | reverse complement strand
GTGGGGGAGGCCAAGGTCATCTCGTGCCGCGACGCGAAGAAGGCGCTCGACGACTGCGACCGCCTGCCAACCCTCGAGCAGGCCTTCGCCAAGGCCATCGTCGACAACGCGTCGTGCCTCCCGGACAGCGCCGGCGGCGGCAGCGTGCAGTACGTCGCCGACATCAACTTCACGCGCAAAAAAGTGGGCTTGGTGGCCCCCAAGGACGGCCGAACCGTGCGCAGCGGAAAGGCCCTGAAGGGCTGCGTCGCGGCCATCAAACGCGCGCTCGTGGCCTTCCCGCTGGAGGGAGCTCCGCACGCCCACCCGCGGTACAAGGTTTCCATCGTGGCGACCTATCCGACCCGCGATCCCCACTGATTCTCGCAGCCCTTGCGTAGCGCCCGATGGCCTGCAACACTCGTTGCATGTCCCGCGCACTCTCCTTCCTGGCCGTGTTCCTCGCTCCTGCGGTGGCCCTTGCCTGTCCCGGTGCGGCGCCCCAAGCGTCCTCGTGCGCGCTCTCGTGCGCCCTGGGGTCGACGTCCTTCGGTGCGTCGATGCTCTCCATCGGTGGCGGGATTCTCGCCGGCATCGCCTTCGAGATCTTCGGCCGCCGAAAGCCCTGATCGCCGCGGGTTACTGGCTCAGCGCGCCGTAGACCCGGCCGTAGCGGAAGAGCGAGCTGTCGCCCCGATGCAGCGTGAGCAAGAGGGGAGCGCCCGCGGTGCGGAGCTCGAGGGCCGTGACCTGACCCTCTTCTGCGAAGCCTGCCACCTCGGGCTTCGCCGCCGAGAGAGTCTGGAATCCGCTCTCGAACTCGCCCGTGCCTCGGCGCGCGCCGGTGGCGCTCGCGAAGGTGAGCTCGCCGTCGGCTTCGAAGCACGCCGCGAAGGCCGCCACGTCGCCCGATGTGAGCGCCGCCGCGATATCGCCCGCGAGCCCGATGGCGTGTGGTGAGCCGGTGGGGGCCTCGATGGGCGGTCCCTCGAAGACGCCGCGCGGTGCGTACACGCGAATGTCCAGCTCCCGGCCCTTGCGGCGCTCCGCCACCACCGCGACCGCGTGCGAGCGTCGCTCGCCCTCGGCGCCGATGACCAGCGCGCCCTCGGTGATGTCGCGATCGAGGCCGGTGAAGAACGAGAGCCGATCGTACTGCGCGTTGCGCTCGGTCATCCAGGCCCGCAGCCGGAGGAGGAGCGCCCGCTGATCGTCGACGCCGCTGGCCTTACCGAGACCGGGGACCGCCACCGTGCCGCGCGTGCCGAGGCGGCGCAGCAACTTCTCCACGTCGCCCTCGGCGAGGGTCGGGAAGAAGAGATCCGAGAGCCAGCCGCGGAGGGAAGATTCGGGACCCGACATTGGAGATTCTCCGATCCTATCAAGGTCCACGAAGGGAAGGCGCGAAAAGACGGATCACGCGAATGCGCCAGGCGTCCGCGGGGAGCGCGCCGCGGCATTCGGTCGCCGGAGCGGGGGGTGCTAAGCTCCCGCCCGATGAAGACGGAGCTCATGAAAGGTGTTCCGGCGGAGGTCTCGCTCTACGAGGTCTCGCTCCGCGACGGGCTGCAGAACGAACGGGTGACGGTGCCGCTGGGCGAGAAGCTGCGGCTGGTCGACGCGCTGGTGGCGGCCGGGCTCCGGCGCATCGAGGTGACCAGCTTCGTGTCCCCCAAGTGGATTCCGCAGCTGGCCGACGCCGACGACGTGGCGGCCCGCGCCGAGCGGCACCCGGATGTGGTGTTCTCGGCGCTGTGCCCCAATGCCCGGGGCCTCGAGCGAGCGCTCGCCGCCAAGCTCCCGGAGATCGCGGTCTTCATGAGCGCCAGCGAGACCCACAACAAGAAGAACATCAACAAGACCATCGAGGCCACGCTGCGGGCCTTCGAGGAGACCATCGGGCCGGCGCGGGAGAAGGGCCTGCGTGTTCGCGGCTACGTCTCCACGGTCTGGGGCTGCCCCTACGAGGGCGCGGTGCCCCCCGAAGCATCGGTGCGTATCGCCAAGCAGCTCTACGCCATGGGCTGCTACCAGGTGTCGCTGGGCGACACCATCGGCGCCGGCACCCCCCGCCAGACCGCCGATATCGTGGAGCGCATGCTCGACGTGCTGCCGCTCGAAGCCATCGCGCTTCACATGCATGATACACGCGGCACCGCGCTGGCGAACATCCTGGTGGGCCTGGAGATGGGCATTCGCCACTTCGACGCGTCGGTGGGCGGCCTCGGTGGGTGCCCGTATGCGCCGGGGGCCGCCGGCAACGTGGCCACCGAGGACCTGGTCTATCTCCTCCACGGCATGGGCGTGGGGACGGGCGTCGATCTGGCGCGGCTCATCGAGGCCGGCAAGGCCGCCGAGAGCATCGTGGGCCGTCCGCTCCCCGGCAAGGTGCTCCAGGCGGGCGCCCGGAGCCTCCGCGCATGAGCCCTTTGCTTGACTCCCAGCGCGGAACGTAGGAGGGAATTTCGTCGTGGTCCGCGCCTTCACGCCCAACGTCCTTCTGGCTGTCTTTCTGGCCGCCGCCTGTCGATCCGCTCCGGAGGAGCTTCCGCCGCGCAAGGACCCTTCGAGCGCCACGCCGCCCACGCCCGCCGTGGCGCCCAGCGCGGTGGCGCCGCGCAACGCCGCGAGCATCGAGCCCGTGGCTGCGCCGGTGACGGCCCCGGCGAATCGCTGCCCCAAGGACC
>JABFRG010001144.1 GCA_013141295.1 Polyangiaceae bacterium | reverse complement strand
GCCCTCGAAGAGCTCGGGCGTCGGGCCTTCTTCGAGTATCCGATGCAGCTCGCGGCCTACCTGCGGAGCGCGCTCTCCGATGCCGCGGCGCCCAAGACCTACGGCGTGCACGTCGACGGCGAGCGCGTCGGGCACATCGCCTGGGCGCGCCTTCCCGGGGGCAGCGCCGAGGTCGCGTACACCTGCGCGACCTGCCACGCGAGCGTCGTGGGGGGGCGCGTGGTGCCGGGCCGCAACGAGCCGGACCTCGCGGTCGCCGCCATGATTCGCAAGGCCTCTGCGGGGGTCGGCGAGCAGCCGCTGTGGGGGCCCGGCCGCGTGGACGTCACCACCGACGACGCCGAGAACCCGGTGGCCATCACCGATCTCCGGCCCATCCTGTTCCAAAAGAACCTGCATCATGCAGCTACCTTGCGGAACGGCCGCGTGGCCCTCGCGATTCGCATCGAGACGCTCATCATCACCAGCATGGGCGAATCCGTGCGCCCGCCGCGGAAGCTCGCCGCTGCGCTCGCGGTCTACCTGCGCTCGCTCGCGCCCCGCGGCCCCTTGCCAGGCCCCAGCGATCCCGGCGCCGCCGTGTTCGCGCGGGTTTGCGGTGGGTGCCACGGCGGGGAAGGGCTGGCCGGCGAAGCGGTGGACCTCGCCGTCGTCGGCACCGACCCCGCGGTAGGGCTGAGCTCCGAGCGAACCACCGGCCGCTACCGCGTTCCCTCGCTCCGTGGCGTCGGCGATCGCCATCGGCTCTTCGCCAGCGGCGACGTCGAGGACGTGGATGAGCTCCTTCGGCCCGGCCGTGCTGCCAAGGGCCATCAGTTCGGCCTCGACCTCTCCGATGCCGACAGGCAGGCGCTTCTCTCCTACCTTCATGCGCTGTAGCTGCGAAAAAACGACCGATCGCGCGCACCCGCGGTGTACGCTCCCGGGCAGTTTCACGAGGAGATCCGAATGAGCAACGTCGTCCACAAAGTGATCATCATCGGTTCCGGCCCTGCCGGCCACACGGCCGGCATCTACGCCGCCCGCGCGAACCTCAAGCCGCTCATGTTCGAGGGCCTTACCCGAGGCGGCGTTCCTGGCGGTCAGCTCATGATCACCAACGACGTCGAGAACTACCCGGGCTTCCCCGACAAGATCGAAGGCCCCAAGCTCATGGCCTTCTTCCGTCAGCAGGGGCTCAACCAGGGCGTCGACATTCGGACCGAGGACGTGAACAAGGTCGACTTCTCCAAGCGCCCGTTCACCGTCTGGGCCGGCGACGACAACGTCGAACACAAGGCCGAGACCATCATCATTGCCACCGGCGCCCAGGCGAAGTGGCTCAACATCGAGAGCGAGCACGCCCTCAAGGGCCGCGGCGTCTCCGCCTGCGCGGTCTGCGACGGCGCCTTCTTCCGGAAGCAAGACGTCGCCATCGTGGGCGGCGGCGACACGGCCATGGAAGAGTCCATGTACCTCTCGGGCCTCTGCAACTCGGTGACCCTCATCCACCGCCGCAAGGACTTCCGCGCCTCCAAGACCATGGTCGATCGCGTGAAGAACAACCCGAAGATCAAGATCATCTACGACTCGGCCGTGGAAGAAGTGCTCGACGTCGCCAAGGGCGAGGTCACCGGCGTGAAGGTCAAGAACCTCATCACCGGCGAAACGAACGTGGTGCCCTGCACCGGTTTCTTCGTGGCCATCGGGCACACCCCGAACAGCGAGCTGTTCAAGGACTTCCTCGAGCTCCACGAAAACGGCTACCTCAAGACCAAGCCCGGCACCGCCTCCACCAACATCCCTGGCGTCTTCGCCGCGGGCGACATCCAGGACTTCGTGTACCGCCAGGCGGTCACCGCGGCCGGCAGCGGCTGCATGGCGGCCCTCGAGGCGGAGCGCTTCATCGCCGCCAACTCCGAGCACTGAACGAGCCAGCGCGCATCCGCGCGGCGTTTCCCAGAGCGTCGTCGACCGAGCGTCGGCGACGCTCTTTTTTGTAGGGTTTTCTGGCGGCGCGCGCCGCGTCTTCGGTATGCTGCGCGGGTGTCGACTGATCGACCGTCTCACGCCGTCGCCACGGAACGCGAAGAACAACTCGCCCGCGTTCCTTTCTTCGATGGTCTCACCCCCCGGGCGCTCTCCCTCATCGCCGAGGTAACGTCGGAGGAGACGCACGCCCTCGGCACGCGCATCTTCCAGTACGGCGATCCCGGCGACAAGCTCTTCATCATCCTCGAGGGCAAGGTCCGCATCTCGCGCGAGGTCTCGGGCCTGGGCGAGGAAGCGCTGGCGGTCCTGGGACCGGGGGAGATCTTCGGCGAGATGGCCCTCCTCGACGAGAGCGCCCGCTCGGCGGACGCGCTGGCGCATCAGCGGTGTCGCCTGCTCGTCATCAAGAAGGACGACTTCGACGATCTCCTGTTCTTCCACAAGGACTTGGCCTACGAGGTGCTCTGGGCCTCGGTGCGCATGCTGGCGGCGCGCCTTCGCGAGACCAACGACAAGCTCACGTTTCTTTCCACCAGCGGACGTTTTTGACGAACTTGGAGATGGGGCAATGAGGGAGAGACTCTTCGTGTTCTTGGTGGTCGCCGCGGCGGCGGCTTGTGGTGGCGGCGGTCAGACGACGCCGCCCCCGGGTGGGCCCACGGGCCCGACTCCCACCGCTGCCCCGACGGCCACGGCT
>JABFRG010000906.1 GCA_013141295.1 Polyangiaceae bacterium | reverse complement strand
CTTGGCGGCCTTGGCGAAGGTGCGCTCGCGGACCTTCTCGAGCTCGATGCGCGTCTCGTCGCCGCGCTCCAGCGTCTCCAGCGTCCGCTCGATCTCCGCCTTGGTCTCCAGGAGCTCTTTGGTGGTGGGCCCGTGCTTGAGCAGCAGCTTCTGCAGACGGAAGAGACGCTCCTCCACCTCGGCGAGGCGCGCGGGATCGCTGTCGATGGAGTCGGCGTAGCGGCGAAGCTCCCGCGCCACGTCGGAGAGCTCGGCCCGGGCGTCGTCCAGGCGACGCCCGAGCGGGGTCAGCGAGCCGTCGATCTCGCCCAGCGCTTCGACGTCGGTGGCCATGCGGCCGAGCACGTCGCAGATGGCGTTCTCCGACTCGTAGAGGCGTTCCCCGGCGGTGCGCGTGACGCTCGCGAGGCGCTCCGAATGGCGGAGCCTACCGCGTTCGTTCTCGAGCTCCGTCTCCTCGCCCAGGACCGGCTGCAGCTCGGTGAGCTCGGTGAGCTGGAAGCGCAGGTAGTCCTCGCGCTCGGCCCGGGTCCGCGAGCTCTCGCGAATCTCGGCGATGCGGCGCTCCACTTGGGCGAGCTCTGCGGCGAGCTCACCCACCAGCTCCCGCTCTTCGCCCAGGCCGCCGAAGGCGTCCAGGTACTCGGCGTGGGTCGCCGGATCGGTGAGGGCCACGCTCTCGTGCTGCGACGACACGTCGCACAGATCCTGAGCCAGCTCCTTGAGCTGCGCCGCGGTGCACAGGCGTCCGTTGAGGAAGGCGCGGCTGCGACCATCGGCCACGACCCGGCGGATCACCACTTCACGTTCGCAGGGGACGCCGGACGCCTCGAGGTTCGCCGCCAGGCGCGAGCCGGCGGGCACGTCGAAGAGCGCCTCGACCTCCGCCTCCTTGGCGCCCGCGCGAACCACGTCGGGCCGGGCGCGGCCACCGAGGATGAGATCGAGGGCGTCCACCACGATGGACTTCCCGGCCCCGGTCTCGCCGGTCATGACGTTGAACCCCGGGCCGAGCTCCAGGGCGACTTCTTCGATGAGAACCAGGTTCTGAACGCGCAGGTGGAGGAGCATCCGAGGTGCCGCAACCTTTACCACTACCCTTCGGCGAAAAGAGCCCGGGAAACGCCCGCTTCGGGCTCCGAGGCCCGATCGGCGGCGGCGGGGGCCCAAAAACCGCCGGACGACCGACGAGAAACCCCGGGAAACTGCACCCTTCGGAACGACCTTGGGTCCGGGTTCGCAAGTCTCTTGACGAATTTGGGACCGATTTCATAGCGTGAGCGCATGGCTGTATCGTCCGGGGAGCGCGCCCAAGGTCCCCTCCGCCGGCGCTCATCCGCACGACACTAAAGCGAATTTAGAGGTCCCGAAGGGGTCTACATGGCTGCCAAGAACGCCACGAAGAAGAAGCTACCTCAGGAAGCGAAGTCGCCCACCCCGCCGCCGCCCAGACCGGTGAGCGTGGAAGAGCGGACCGCCGCCCTGGAAGCGCGCCTTCTCCGGACCGATGCGGCCTTTCAGGCCACGTATCGGCACCGTCTCGATATGTCGTGGATCTACCACGACAGCGCCCTCGAGGGCGTCGTGTACACGGAATCCGAGCTGGCCACCGCGCTCGACCCCAACGGAACGGCCGTGGCGCTCGAATCCGGGATGCAGCCGGTGTGCGAGGAAATCCGACGGCACCGAAAGGCCTTGGATTTCATCCGGACCCAGGCGGGAGAGCGGCAGGAGCCCATCTCGGTGGACTTCATCCGCGAGCTCTACCTCATCCTCCATCCGGAAGAAGGCGACGCGAAGAGCGTTCGCTACCGGAAGGACATCCCGCAGCACCGCCTGTACTTCCACGAGTACGCAGCGCCCGACAAGATCGCCACCAAGGTGCGCGCCGTCTCCGACTGGATCAACGACCCCGAGACCAAGAAGTCGAAGAGCCCCATGCGCCTGGCGTCCCGCGCGCACTACGACCTGCTCCGCGTCTTCCCCTTCCCGCACGACAGCGGCAAGGTCGCCCGGCTGCTCCTCAACTTGCTCCTTTTGCGGGCCGGCCTTCCGCCAGCCATCATCCACATGTCGGAGCGGCAGCGCTACTACGAGGCCCTCAAGGGCTCGAGCGCCACGATGAACAGCATCGTCCACGACGCCATCGACAACAACTTGAAGTCCATCGAGAAGCTGCTCGACGCGTACGAAGCCCGTCATGGGTGACGAACGCATCAGGAAATTGCTTGTTTCGACGGATCGGAGCACCATCGTTTTCGCTCGTTCGCGAGCACACCCACGATGAGCTCAGCGCTTTCGAATTCCGTCACTCTCGATGACGTCATGGCCGTGGTTTCGTCCCGGCGCGTCCCCATTGCGCCGGAGCTCGCCGGCTATCTGGTCCTGGAGATCGCCGAGGGCGGCGCCGCCGCCGGCTCGGACATCGACGGCAAGAGCGTGTTCATCGGCGACGAGGGCACCGTCGCGGTGGTCACCCCCAAGGGCAAGGGCGACGGCGACGGCGAGGGCTCTCTTCGGAAGATCCTCGCGCGCCTCCTCGAAGCCAGCGGCTCGCAGACGCCTGCGCTCCTCGCCGCCGCGAAGAAGGGCGGTCAGGGCAACCTGGGCGCCCTCGTGGAAGAGCTGGAAGCGGCGCTGATCCCCGTCAACCGCGCCGCCGGAAGGCGTGC
>JABFRG010000480.1 GCA_013141295.1 Polyangiaceae bacterium | reverse complement strand
GGGCTGAGAGCCGGCACGGCGCGTTCTCGCGTTCTCGCGTGGCCCGAGCTCCGCGCCCTGCGGGCTCCGGTGACCTTCTCGCCTTCTCGCCTTCGTAAGCGCTGCACTGACCCCGTCGTTGCGGGGGCGTGCTTGATCGCCAGAATGGGCGCATGACAAAGCGCGATGCGGTGTGGGCGGAGCGAGTGGCGGCGTGGAAGGCGAGCGGGATGGGGGCGGTGAGGTTCTGCGAGGGCAAGGGGTACTCGTCGTCCTCGCTTGCGGCATGGTCGAGGCGGCTGGGGACCGCGGAGGCATCGTCGGCGCCGTCGGTAAGGCTCGCGGCCGTCGTGCGCCAGGCGGCGCCAGCCGCTCGCAGTGCCGGCGGAATCACCGTAGAGCGTGGCGCTCTTCGCGTGCACTTTGCACACGACTGTGACCGCCAGTGGGCGCTTGCGATCTTGCGGGAGCTCTCGGCGTGATCCCCCAGGGCGTTCAGATCTTCGTGGCGCTCGACCCCGTCGATATGCGCTGGTCGTTCGATCGGTTGGCGGGTATCGCGCTGGAGCGACTCGGCTACGAGGCGCGGTCGGGCGCGCTGTTCTTCTTCTGCGGCAAGCGGCGGGATGCGATGAAAGTTCTGTTCTTCGACGGGACCGGGATGGCGATCTTCTACAAGCGCCTCGACAAGGGTCGAGTCCGCCTTCCGGTGGCGCTCGAGGCCGACGCGCGCCACGTGGAGGTATCCGACGTCGAGCTCGAGGCGCTCCTCGATGGGGTCGCCGTCGAGCTCGAGAGCACGCCCCGCATTCATTGAGAAGTGGCATCGAGACTGCCGCTTCGCACTTGCCGAGCGCGAGAGAATGCGTACCGTCGACACGTGGAGCAAGCGGCAAGCGACGACACCGAGACAGAAGCACTCCGTCGTCGCGTTCGCGAGCTCGAGCAGCGACAGTCGGCTGCCGATGCAGCGCTCAAGACCATGACCGCCGAGCGCGACAACCTTCGCAGGGTCTACGAAATGCTGCGGCTCGAGCTCGACCTGCTGCGTCGTCGCATCTACGCAGCCAAGGCCGAGCGGCTCGACACCGCCCAGCTGGACCTGGAGTTCGCGGAGAAGCGCGCGCAGCTTCTCGCCATGCTGCCGCCGGTCGCATCTGAAGAGGAGTCGGCGCCGCCAGCGAATACAGGCGGGAAGAAGAAGAAGGGTTTGCCAGGGCGTCGCGACCTATCGCTCGCCAACTTGCCGGAGGTCCGATGCGAGCTCCCCGACGCGACGATGGTGGCGCAAGGACTCGAGCCCATCGGCTTCGAAGAATCCCGTCAGCTCGGCTACCAGCGCGGCGGCCCGGTTTGCATCGTGATAGCGCGCGCGAAGTACAAGGTCTCGGAGGCGGACGGTTCGATTCACACGGCGCCGCTTCCGCGCTCCATCGTGCCGCGCGCGCTCTGCGCGCCGTCGATGATGGCCAAGATCCTGGTCGATAAGTTCTGCGATGGCATGCCGTTCTTCCGCCAGGTCGAGCAACTCTCTCGCATCGGCGTGGCGATCGATCGCGGCATGATGTCGCGCATCGCCGAAGAGGTCGGCTTGACCCTGGGTTGCATCGTGCTCGCGGCCCGCGACGAGGCGATGGGCTCGTCCTTCTGCCTCGCCACCGATGCGACCGGAGTCGCGATTCAACCCACGAGGCTCGAGGACGGCAAGCGGCAGGCCTGTCGCAAGGGGCACTTCTTCGTGACCCTCGCGGATCGCGACCACGTGTTCTTTTCCTTCGAGCCCAAGCACACCAGTGACGCGGTGTGTGCACTGTTCAAAGGTTATACCGGCTACATTCAAGCCGACGCCCATGCCGTGTATGATGCACTCTTTCGGGGTCGAGACGCCGGTGAGGACGATCCGCCCGACAAACCCACCGAAGTAGGATGCTTCGCGCACGCGCGGAGGAAGTTCTACGACGCTGCAGTCACGACCCACGACCCGCGGGCGCGGGAGGCGCTCTTTCGCATCCGCTTGCTCTTCGAGAAGGAGGCGGAGTGGGCAAAGCTCGCGCCGGAGCAGCGCGGCGTGCAGCGGCGCGCCGTCCTCGCCCCGTGGCTCGCGGACTTCTTTCGCTGGGCCGAGGAAGTCTACGCAGTGGTCGGCGCTGCGCGAGGTCCACTCGCGGCGGCCTTCGGCTACGTCGTGCGCCAGCAGGTTCCGCTCTCGCGATTCCTCGACGACGGCCGACTGCGCATCGACAACAACGCCAGCGAGCGCGCCCTTCGGCAAGTCGCGGTCGGTCGCAAGGCCTGGCTCTTCTTCGGGTCCGATGACCACGCCGAAGCCGCCGCCAACCTGATGGGCCTCCTCGCCTCGTGCAAGCTGCACCGAGTCGAGCCCATGGCCTACCTCGAAGCCGTTATCCGCCTGGTCCCCGTTTGGCCGCGCGATCGCTATCTCGAGCTCGCTCCCAAGTACTGGGCCGAGACCCGGACTCGCCTCGACGCCGATCAGCTCGCCGCGGCCGTCGGCCCCATCGCTGTGCCGCCGCCGAAACAGTAGCTGCCTCCGAATCGCCACCATTGCCGCCTATCCTGCGGCACGGCCGGGCTCCCCGCAATCACGGGGTTCATGCAGCGGATACTCGCCTTCTGCCCTTCTGCCCCTCTGCCCTTCTCGCCCTTGCCCTTCTGCCCTTCTGCCCTTCTGCCC
>JABFRG010000205.1 GCA_013141295.1 Polyangiaceae bacterium | reverse complement strand
GCTCGGGATCGTCCGGACGCACGTTGCGCGCTTCGCGGAGGGTCGCCGCGGCCTTGCGTGCGTCGCGCAGCATGTCCGCATAGAGGATGGCGGCCTGGCGCAGGCGCTCGACCTTTCCCTCCGGCGTGGGACGCTGCGCGGCATCCTGGATGTAGAGCTCCGCGAGCTTCGACCATGCGCCGCGCTCGCGATAGCTGGCCTCCAGCCGCGACCGCAGCTCTTCGTCGTTGGGTGCGCCGCGGAAGCCCAGCTCGAGGGCGCGCTCGACGGCGGCGTCGTCCCACTGATCGGCCCGCAAGCGCGCGAGCTCCAGCGCGAGCTCTGCTGCCCGTTTGCCCTGCTCGAGCCGAATGAGCTTCTCGAGGGCCTCGGCGCGATCTTGCGGATCGCCGTCCCGCAGCTGCTCCACCAGGAGGGCCCACAGCTCCTTGTTCTCGGGATCGCTGTCGAGGGCGTCGCGAAGGGTCTTCTCGGCGTCGGCACCGCGACCTTCGGCCAGGAACATCGCGGCGAGCTTGCGGGCGTAGCCCACCACGCCCGGCACGTCGCGCCGCAGCCGCGCGGTGTCCATGAGCTGCGCGTACACGCGTCCGAGCTCCTGGGTCTGCCCGGTGCGCTCGTACAGGACCACCAGCTTGGCCACGGCTTCTTCGTGACCGGGATCGTCGTCGAGCACGTCGAGGAGCGCGCGCCCGACCACGTCGTCCGGCCGCCCGGACGACTCCAGCAAGCCCGCGCGTTCCCACCGGAGCTTGGCCCGTTCCTCGGGGTTGGTCTCGTTCTCGGCCACTGCTGCGAGCAGCTCCGCCAGCTTGCCTTCGCGGTTGGTGCGCCGGTAGATGTCGGCCAGCGGCTTCCACGCGCGGGGATCGGTAGGCTCGGTGTCGAGGAGCTCCGCGTAGATGTCGGAGGCGCCGCTGGAGTCACCCTGCGCTTCGGCGCGGGCGGCGACGTCGAACAAGAGCTCACGCCGCTGCTCCGGATCTTCGAGGGTGGCCGCGTC
Organism: Polyangiaceae bacterium; assembly: GCA_013141295.1. GTDB lineage: Bacteria > Myxococcota_A > Polyangia > Polyangiales > Polyangiaceae > JABFRG01. The sequence continues at coordinate 1,678 of JABFRG010000205.1, read as the reverse complement.
GCGGAGCAGCTCGCGGGCTGCCGCCGGATCGCCCGCCTCGTCCTTGAGCTTGGAGAGCTCTTGCAGCGCCCATGCGCGAGCCTTGGGGTATGCGGCATCGAGGAGATCGAGTGCTCCCCGGAGAACGCGCTCGGCAGCTGCGAGGTCGGACGCGCCCCGCGCCAGGTCGATGGCCTCGCGCAGCGGAGATACGTCGCTCGGCTCGAGCTGCCACACCTTCTGCAGCGCATCCAAGGTGGTCCCGAGATCGCCGGCGTCGCGCGCGGATTCCTCGTACATGCGCACCAGGCGCGGATTCGTGGGGAAGAGGTCGGTGCCTTCGCGGAGCAGCTCGCGATACCGGGTCTTGTCGGGATCGCCCGTGGCTGCCTCGGCCAGGTAGTCGCAGGCTTGCTCCAGCGTCTCTTCGCGCTTCATGCGCAAGGAGGAGAGGCGATACAGCGTCTGGCGGCGCATCTCCGGATCGAGCGTCGTGGAGATGCGGGCCTCCAGCACTTCCAGCTGCCGATCGGTCTGGCCCAGACGACCGTAGAGGTCCTCCAGGAGCGTGAGCACCCGGTCGGACGATGCGCCGAGCTCGCGCGTTCGTTCGAGAACCTGCGCCGCGCGCTCGAGATCGGTGGGCGCAACCAGCTCGGCGACGCGCGCATAGAGCTCCGCAGCCGTGCCGCGGTCACCCGCGTCCTCGCGCTCTTCCGCGGTGAGCGTGAGGAGCTTGATGAGCTCCTCCTCGTTGCCGCGCTTCTTGGCGATGACCATCGCCAGCTCGAAGGCGCCGGGCGCGGTGGGCGCCGAGCGAATGCCGCGTTCGATGTGCGGCCAAGCCTCGGCGGCCCGGTCCAGATGATTGGCAAGGACCGATGCGAGCTCGAGGGAGCTCGTCCCGCGAGGGTCGCCAAAGCGCTGTATCCGCGCCGAGAGGGCGCGCGAGAGGTGGCGGTAGGCTTCCCGCTGCCGGAGCTTGCGTTCGAACTGTTCGGCCTCGAAGGGGCTCTCCTGGGCGGCCTCGAAGGCGCTCTCCAGGATCTCCTCGGCGCGCTCCTCGTCGTTCTGGCCCCGCGCCAGATCGGAGAGGTCGAGGAGAATTTCGCTCTTGGAGACGCTGAACGGCTCGTCCCCGCTGGGTCGGCGGAGCACCGTGAGCAGCGCTCGGTAGGCTCGCTCGGCGCGGTCCAGGCGGCCGTCGTCGCGGAGCGTGACCGCCAGGGCCAGCAACGCCGTGGCGCTCGTGGGGTCGACCTTGGTGGCGGTCTCGAGCTCGGTGATCGCCTGCGGGCGGTCGCCGGAGGCGAGCAGCAGTCGGCCCATGTAGTAGTGGACGGTGGAGCGCTCCTTCGGCTTGCGAGTGCCGAAGCCTTCCAGCACCTCCCGCAGGATGGTGCGTGCGCCCTCGATGTCGCCCGACTGCCCGAGGGCGTCGGCGAGCATGAGCATGAGGGCGCGATCGTCCGGAGCCACCTCGCGCGCGCGCCGGATGAGCGGAATGGCGGCAGCGGGGTCGGCGCAGCGCTGCACCAGCAGCTCGGCGGCCTCGCGCAGCAGGGGCACGGTCTTGGCGGGCTCGGCGACGTGGTCGGCGGTGGCGGCGAGGAGCTCGGCCAACGGGCGTACCGCATCGCGTGTACGATACAGCGAAGCGAGACGCTCGCGGACGTCCAGCGCCTCGGGAATTTCTCCG
>JABFRG010001011.1 GCA_013141295.1 Polyangiaceae bacterium | reverse complement strand
CGCCTCCGAGCTCCGGCAGAAGCTGAACATCACCGACACCCTCGACGGGTGCCTGGCGGTGCTCGACAGCTGGGAACGCGCCACCGCCGCCGCCGCCTGAGCCCGACGTGACGAAAAAAAGAAGCGCCCCGAGGAGTCTCGGAGCGCTTTCTTCATGGGTGCGGATGGCTTCAGCGCTGGGTGAGGCACTGCTTCGCGTCGGTGGTGAGCGACCAGCCGCAGGCGCCGTCGGCCTGCTGCTCGCACTTCACGCCGGGCTTCTTGTAGCAGGCGTACTCGGGGCGGTAGATGCAGCTGGAGACGCGCGAGGTGTCGGCGCAAATCTCGCCGCTGCAGCCGGAGATCTTGCAGGTCTTGGGGGCGCGGCAGATGCCGGACATGTCGGCCGACGCGCCGCTCGGCGGGTTGCCGAACACACACTTGAGGCCGTCCGCGCAGGGCAGGTTGGCGAACCCACCGCACATCTCGCCTTCGCCACGACCGACGGGCGTGCCGGGCTTCACCACCTTGAGGGTGAACGAGAAGGTCTTGGCGGCGGGCGCCGTCTCGGCCCAGGGGCGCTGGTACTCGAGCTCGACCTTGTGGGTGCCGGTGAGGTCGAGCGGGCTGGTGAGCTTCCAGGCGAGCGTGGTCACGCCGCCCGAGCCCACCGCGCCGCCGCTCGCCTTGTACGAGATGGTCGGCTGACCGAGGGTGCGGTCGACGCTCTTCACGCGCCAGGCGTAGCCGGTGGTGGCGTTGGCCGAGAGCTTCACCTTGAGGGTCTTGCCGGTTTCGAGGGTGATGGTCTTCCCGTTGTCGGCGTCGGTGAGCGAGAAGGTCTTGCCCTGCAGCTCGTCCATCGTCTCGTCGTCCTCGGCGTTGGGCTCGGCGCCGCCGCACGCGACCACGGAGCCAGCGAGGGACAGGGAAACCGCAACGAGGAGGATGTTCGCGAACTTCATGGGGAATCTCCGAGAGAGGGGGCCGGGTGCTCCGGACAAGGAGGTAAGTACCATACCCGGACGCACCCGCAACCGAAAAGTAGTACATGTGCGACAATTCTGGATACGCTCCGGCGGGGGCCCTTTTTCGAGCCGAGAGCAAGGAACACATGAAGGAAACGCGGAAGCTGGGGGTGCCGACCCGGGCGCTGCGGGCGCGGCTGGTGGTGGACGCAGAGCACTACACCGATCTCGTGATGGGCCTGGTGCGCGCGGCGAAGACCAGCCTGTGGATCGCCACCGCGAACGTGAAGGAGCTACGGATGGAGGCGCCGGTGGGTACCCGCGCGCGGGCTCGCGGCACGTTCGTGTCCATCGTGGAGACGCTCTCGGCGCTCGTGCGCGCCGGCGTAGACGTGCGCCTCCTCCATGGGGCGCCGCCGTCGGGTCCTTTTCGCGCGGCGCTGGCCAAGAGCCCCGAGCTGCGCGGCGGCAGTCGGATGCGTCAGTGCCCGAGGGTGCACCTGAAGATGATCGCGGTGGACGGCCAGTCGCTCTACCTCGGCAGCGCCAACCTGACGGGCGCGGGCTTGGGCGCCAAGGGCGAGGGGCGGCGCAACTTCGAGATGGGGATGGTGACCGACGACGAGCTGTGGCTCGACGCCGCACAAGCACACTTCGACCGCATCTTCAGCGGCAAGGAGTGCAAGGGCTGCAAGCTCCGACGCGTGTGCCCGAAGCCACTCGATCAGGTTCCGGCCTCGAGCGTCGCCCCCGCGTCGAAGCGTCGAAAGGTCAGGGCGCCTTGAACGAGTGCACGAACTTGTCGAAGTCGCGGCGCGCGAGGTTCACGGTCTTCTCCGGGCCGATGAGCTTGAAGAAGTGCGCGGGCTCCGTCTGCGCGATGGCGGTGAGCATGGTCCAGTGCTCCTTCTTCCCAGTGGAGCCGCCCATGCCGCCACCGCCGAAGGTGCCGGTGATCTCCACGATGGTGACCTTGAGCGCGCCCACCGTGAGCTCCGTGCGCTTGGGGGTGACGGTGCCTTCGAACTGCCCCACCCAGCGGGTCACGTTGGAGTCGATGTCACCGCCCACCTGGGTGATGGCCATCTCTGCGTCATCGGCATCGCCCGGTGCGCGCGGCACCTTGTAGGTCGCCTTGCGCATGGTGTTGGGGTTGGGCATCGACGTCCAGCCCGAGGGGGCGGTCCAGGTGAGGCCACCGGCAGCCGGGGCGCTCCCCGCAGGCGCGGCCATGCCCGCGTGGGGATCGGCGTGCGGATCGGCACCTCCGGCGCCCATGCCCGGCATGGCGCCCGGGGGAATCGCGGGGAACGCCGTGGTGATCTGCGATGCGCTCGCGGAGGGCGCCGGTGCGGTGTCCTTCGTGGGCTCGGGCTTGGAGCAAGCCGACGCGAGGGTGGCGAGGGCGACGGCGGCGACGAGGACGAGCGGAGTTCGCATGCGCATCCCCAGGGCTCTATCACGATCGGCGGCCTCCGTCAGGCCGACCGGCGGAGGGCCCGACCGATGCGCGCCGGAGCCCGATGGGTGCCGCGCGGCGCGAACGCCGACGCCCGGGGCCCGAGCTCGGAAAAGAGCGCGTCGAACATGGCGAGCGCCCGCGGGGCATCGGGAAAGCCGGCGAACGACTGGAGCCGAGCCGAAGGCGCCACCGCCACCTGCTGCCGAAGCTCGACGACGGCGCAGAGCCGCGCGACCTGGACCCGCCGACGCTGCGAGCGCGTGAGCTTGCGA
>JABFRG010000563.1 GCA_013141295.1 Polyangiaceae bacterium | reverse complement strand
GGGTACGCGTCCTTTCTGCGCCTCGACGCAGCTCCGGTACGCTGCGCTGCGGGTCAGCCGCTGGTCGCCGAAAGGGTCGAGGTCCTGCGCATCGCCGGCGGCTCGACCGACGCGTTCTCGTTCGCGACGTTCACCGGCACCGGCCTCGGCTACACGCTCGCCGCCAACGCTGGCGCGCTCACTTCGTCGCGCGGACGCGTGTACTGACCCGCATCACGCGGTGAGCTGGGTGAGTGAGAGCACGTTGCCGTCCGGGTCTTTGAACCAGCACACGCGCGCGCCACCGGGCGAGCCCCAGATCCCCAGGGCGTCCTGCTCGAGGTGCGGGTAGCGCAAAAGCTCGGCGCCCTTGCCCACGATGGCCCGCGCCGCGGCATCGACGTCCTCCACTTCCAGGCCGAAGCTGGTGTACGGGGCGAGGGTCACCACCTCCACCTTCTGCACCCGCAGGGTGGTGCCGAACGCGTCGAAGACCACCGCGAAGGGCGAATCTTCCACCAGCGTGAGCTCGAGCACGTCGCGGTAGAAGGCGAGCGCGAGGGCGGGCTTTGCAGTGGCAACGAAGGCCATGGCTCGGGGGGACATGGGCCGAAGTATGCCCGCATACTCCGCACGCCACCACCGGCATCGGCGCGCTACCATCGGCGGTCGATGCGGTGGATTGCACCTCTCTTGCTCGCGGCCTGTGCGGCCGCACCCGATGCGCCTTCGCGACCTTCGGCGCCGGTACTCCCGCGCGCCGCCGCCATGGTGCACTCTCCACTCGAGGGCAGGCCCTACGACATGATGGTGCCCGGGGCACCCGGTGAACCACGTCCGTTGGTGGTGGTGCTGCACGGGTACTCGTCGAACGGCCTGCGGCAGGCGGAGTACCTGCACTTGCCGGAGCTGGTGCGCGAGAAGCAGTTCTACCTGGCGATGCCCGGCGGCTCCCGCGATCCCAATGGCTACCGCTTCTGGAGCGCGACCGATGCATGTTGCAACTTCTGGCAAGCGCCGGTGGACGACGTGGGCTACCTGCGTGCGCTCATCGAGGACGCCATGGTGCGCTACCCCGTCGACCCCAAGCGGGTGTTCGTGGTGGGCCACTCCAACGGCGGCTTCATGGCGCACCGGGTGGCGTGCGAGCTCTCGCTCCGGGTGGCGGCGGTGGTGAGCCTGGCCGGACCGATGGTGAAGGACGCGACCCGCTGCGTGCCGGTGGCCCCGGTCTCGGTGCTGCACATCCAGGGCGACGCCGACGAATCGATCCACGTCGACGGCGGCGTCATCGGCGACGGCGCGCCGCCTTACCCCGGCACCCGCGATACCGTGCAGGCATGGGCGCGCAAGAACGGCTGCGGCTTGCGCACCACCGTGGCCGGTCCGCCGCTCGACCTCGACGCGAGCCCCAAAGCGCCGGGCGCCGAAACGGTCCGCGAGCGCTTCGTGGACTGCCCGCGGTCCGGCGCGGTGGAGCTGTGGATGATGCACGGATCCACCCACGAGCCCGAGGTTTCCGGTGACTTCGCCCGCGCATTGTGGGCCTTTCTGGAAGCACACCCGAAGCCTTGAATTCTGCGGTGGGTCTGCCACGATCGAGGGGTGAAGCGTACCTGGCTCATCCTGGTCGTGGTTCTCGGTTGCAGCAGCAGCGCGAGCGCGCCGGAGGAGTACGCGGAGCCGCAGTTGGCCGCGGTAGCGGCCAATCCCGAGGGCGTGGCCTACCCCACCGACTCCATCGGCATCGTGGCGCGGCGCACTGGCCGCAAGGGCGATCGCATCCCCAACTTCACGTTCTCCGGCTATCCGGCTTCGGATCGCGCTGGCGGCCTCAAGACCATCGCGCTGGCGAACTACTACGATCCCAAGGCCACGCGTCATCGCATCCTGCACCTGGTCGGTGTCGCCAGCTGGTGCCCCATCTGCCGCGGTGAGGCGGAAGACCTGAAGAAGGTGCAGGCAGAGCTCCCGGCGCGCGGTGTGGTCACCCTCATGGTGATGCTCAATGGCAACACCAATGGCTTCGGTCCTTCGGTCGACGAAGTGGGTACCTGGATGACTCGCTACGATACGCGCTTCGACTTCGGCATCGACGTGCGGGCCCGCAAGCTCGGCACCATGGGCGTCGAAGGCGTGCCCTGGAACGTGCTCGTCGACACCCGCACCATGGAGATCCTCTTCGCGGGAGCCGGCGCCCCGTCGGACGTGCTGGCCTTCGTGGATGCAGGCCTCGACGTGGTGAAGAAGATCCCGCCTTCGTATCCGCTGCCCGAATAGCGCGCGGCGCTCAGAGGTCGAAGCCGCTGTCGTGCAGGCTCCCGGTGAAGCGAACCAGCGGGTTGCCGGTGCGCTCGAGGATGACCGGGCTTCCGCTGGCGGTGATGGCGCGGAGCTGGACCGCGTCGACGTTCCAGTTGTCGCCCCCGATGCCGCCACCGAACGCGGTGTGGATGACGAAGCGCCGGAGCTGCGACCGGTGTACCCCGGCCGGAAGCGTGACACGGACCGTCTTGGACGTGTTGTCGGCCAGGCGATCGCGACCATTGAAGGGCGCTTCCACGTTGCCGCCCGCGGTCTGGACGATGACCACGGCGTTGTCGGTGCCGCCCCGGAGATCGTCGCCGCCCGTGCGCAGCGTCACGTCCACCGCGGTGACGATTGGGCCGGCCGCGGGCGTGCTCGCGGTGGCCGTCGCTGCCG
>JABFRG010000274.1 GCA_013141295.1 Polyangiaceae bacterium | reverse complement strand
TCCGGTGGCCGCAGCCCCGGTGGCGGCGCCGCAGTCCGGCCCCGCCGACGAGGGCGCCATCGCGGCCCTCATCTCCCAGGCGGAGAAGCAGGAAGCCGCCAAGCGTTACAACGAGTACGTGAAGACGCTGGTGCAGCTCGCGGGCGCGGTCTCCGATCCGTCCGAAAAAGTTGCATACTACATGAAAGCCGCCGACCTCTACGTCGGCAAGTTCGCCAACCAAGCGGAGGCCGTGAAGGCCTACGAGCAGGTGGTGCTCCTCGAGCCGGACAACCAGACGGCCATCGAGTACCTGCGGCAGATGTACGAGAAGCGTCGAGACTGGGACAAGCTCCTGGGCCTCGAGCGACGCGAAGCGGAGCGCCTCGAAGGCTCGGCGCGCGCCTCCAAGTTCCTCGACATCGCCAAGCTCGCCACCGAGCGGGTGAAGAAGCCCGAGGTATGCATCGAGCTGTGGAACGAGGTGCTCGCCACCGACGACTCCAACGTCGATGCGCTCGCCGCGCTCTCGCAGCTGTACGAACGCTCCAAGGAGTTCGACAAGCTCGCCGAGGTCCTCGAGAAGCAAGCCGAGATCACCTACGACACGGCCCAGCGCGTCCAGATCCTCACCAAGCTCGGCACCATCTACGGCGATCGTCTGAACAACGACGAAGGCGCCGTGAATGCGTGGCGCGCGCTCCTCACCCTCGATCCCAACGATCGCAAGGCGCAGGAAGCGCTCAAGAAGAAGTACCTGGCGCTGGGGCTGTGGGACGACCTCGAGGTCTTCTACGCCGAGACCGGCAAGTGGGACGAGTTCATCCGCGTTCTCGAGCAGCAAGAGAGCAAGGAAGCGCGCGTCGACGCCAAGATCGCCCTCCTCTTCAAGATCGCCGACCTGTGGGCGGACAAGAAGCAGAAGGTCGATCGCGCGGCCAAGGCCTACGAAAAGGTACTCGAGCTCGACACCTCGAACCTGCGCGCGGCCGAAGCGCTCATCCCCATCTACACCGCGGCGGGCAACGCCAAGGCGCTCGCCAACGCCATCGAAGTGAAGCTACAGCACGAAGAAGACGCCACCGCCAAGGTGCCGCTCCTCCGTGAAGTGGCCGCGCTCTACGAGGGCAAGGTCAAGGATCCGGAGAAGGCCTCGCAGCGGTACCTCACCGCCTTCTCGCTCTCCTCGGAGGACGACCAGTCGGCCGCCGATCTCGAGCGCGCAGCACGCGCCACCAAGGGCTGGGAGGACGTCATCGGCGCCTACCAGCGCGCCATCGACGACACCGTCGACGGCGAAGCCGCGGTGCGCCTGCGCCTGCGTCTGGGCCGCGTGCTCGTGGAAGAGCTCGGTCGCGTGGACGACGCCCTCGCCGCCTACCGCGCGGTGTACGACGCCGACAGCGAGAACGGCGACGCCCTCGGCGCGCTGGAGCGCCTCTACCGGCAGACCTCGCGCTACGCAGACCTCCTGGAGATCTACGAGAAGAAGCGCGATCTGGCGAACGACCCGCAAGAGCGCAAGGCGATCCAGTACGAGATCGCCAAGCTCTTCGAGAACGAGGTCAAGGACGTCGACAAGGCCATCGACACCTACAACGCGATCCTCGAGGACGAGCCCGCCGAAGGCCCTGCCCTCTCGGCCCTCGACCGTCTCTACGGCGCCCTCGGCCGCTGGGAACCGTACGCCGATACGTTGCGCCGCCGCATCGAGCTCGACGTCGCCGAAAAAGAGCTCATCGATCTCAAGTACCGCCTGGGGCAAACCCTCGAGCGGCACCTGGGCGATTCGCGCAGCGCTCTCGAGAACTACCGCGAGATCCTCTTCCTCGCGCCGGGCCACGATCAGGCGCGGGAAGCCCTCGAGGCCCTGCTCCAGAACGAAGAGCTGCGGGCCGAAGCCGCTGCCATCCTCGAGTCCATCTACGAGGAGCGCGGCGACTGGAAGAAGCTCGTCGCAACCCTGGAGATCCTCAGCCAGAGCGAGAGCGAGACCAAGAAGAAGGTCCAGCTCGAACGCAAGGTGGCGCGCATCGCCTCCGAGCACCTGGCCGACGCCGACCGCGCCTTCCGTGCCCTGGCCGCCGCCCTCAAGGACGAGCCGGAGCTGGCGGAGACGCGCCTCGAGATCGAGCAGACCGCCTCCACTTCCACCAAATGGAAGGAGCTCGTCACGCTGTACCAGGAGGTGGCCGATGGCCTCTCCGACGCCCAGCTGGCGCGCCTCTACTGGATGCGCACCGCCGAGATTCACGACACCCAGCTCGGCCAAGTGGACGAAGCAGCGCGCGGCTACACCCGGATGCTGGCGCTCGACGCCGGCGACGAGGAGGCCCTCTCCGCCCTCGAGGCTCTGTACACGCGCACCCAGCGCTGGCAGGACCTCATCTCGGTCATCGAGCGCCGCGTGGATCTCGATCAAGACGTGGCCGCGCAAGAAGCGCTCTACGCCAAGATCGCCGAGATCTACGACCAACGTCTCGGTCGTCCGGAAGACGCCGTCGCCTCCTACCGCAAGGTACTGGAGCTCGACCCCGCCAGCGCCAACGCCCTCCTCGCGCTCGACCAGCTCTTCACCCGCCAGAAGATGTGGCCGGAGCTGGCGCAGAACCTGGAAGCGCAGCTGGCCCTCGCCACCACCGACCAGGCCCAGGTCGCGCTCATGCTCCGTCTCGCGGAGCTGCACGAGACCTCCATGGGTCAGGTGGAGCAGGCCATCGAAGGCTACCGCTCGGTGCTCGAGCGCGATCTGCGCAACGAGCAGGCGTTCCAGGCGCTCGAACGCCTGGGCACCCGCCCCGAGTACGAGCTCGCCATCGCCGACCTTCTGGAGCCGATGTATCGCCAGCTGGGCGATCACCAGAAGCTCATCGTCGCCCACGAAGTGCAGGTCAAGCACGGAGGCGACTCGGCGCGCCGGGTGGAGCTCCTCCACCAGGTAGCCGAGCTCTACGAGGACGCGGCGAACGATCCGCAAGCGGCCTTCACCACCCTCGCCCGCGCGCTCCGTGAGGAGCCTGCGAACGAGACCACTCAGGGCAGCATCGACCGCGTGGCCCGCAGCACCGGTCGCTTCCAGGATCTCGCCAACGTCTACGAAGCGTTGGGTCGAGAGGCTGCGGCCCAGGCCGAGCCCGACGTCGCCCTGGCAAGCTCGCTCTACACCATGAGCGCGCGCCTCCACGAGGAGGACATCGGCAACGTCGACACCGCCATCGCCCACTACCGCACGGTGCTGGGCATCGATCCGCTCAACCTGGGCGCCGCCCAGGCCCTCGAGCGGCTCTTCCGCGGAACCCAGCGCTGGGCCGACCTCTCCCTCGCGCTGCAGCAGAAGAGCGACATCCTCGAAGAGCCGCAGGACAAGAAGGAAGCTCTGTTCCAGGCGGCCGGCATCGAGGAAGACGTCCTCGAACGCCCGGAAGAAGCCATCGCGGTCTACAAGCGCGTGCTCGACTTCGACGGCGACGACGTGCGTGCGCTCGACGCGCTCATTCGCCGCTATCTCGGTCTCTCCCGCTGGGCCGACCTGCTCTCCGTGTACGCACGGAAGGTCGATCTGGTGGCCGACCCCGAGGAGAAGAAGCGCATCTACTACCAGGTCGGAGCGGTCTACGAGCGCGAGCTCTCGGACGTGCCCCAGGCCATCGACACCTACAACAAGATCCTCGAGCTCGATCCCGACGACCTCCAGGCGCTCTCGCGCCTCGACGTCCTCTACGAGCAGGCCCAGAACTGGCCCGAGCTCTTGAGCGTCCTCACGCGCGAAGCGGAGATGACCGGCGACCCGCAGGAGGCCATCAGCTTCCACTACCGCATCGCCGAGATCTACGAGAAGCGCCTGGAGGACACCCCGCGCTCGGTGGAGCTGTACCGCGAGATCCTGCAGCAGCAGCCGGATCACGCGCCCACCCTCGCGGCCCTCGAAGGCCTCAAAGACGGCGCCAAGGAGCCCATGGCCGCGGCCTCGGTGCTCGAGCCCATCTACGAGTCCGCCGGTGACTGGCCGCGCCTCATCTCCGTTCACGAGGTGCAGGTACGCAACACCGACGAGCCGTTCGCCAAGGTGGACCTCCTCCACCGCATCGCGCGTCTGTACGAAGAGGCCGTCGAGAACCCCAACACCGCCTTCGACACCTACGCCCGCGCCGTCGCCTTCGACAGCTCGAACGAGCAAACGCTCGGCAGCCTGGAGCGCATCGGCTCCATGGTCAACCGCTGGCCCGACATCGCGGCGCTCTACGACGCCGAGCTCGACAAGCTGGCGGAGACCCCCGACCGCTTCGTGGAGCTCTGCCTCCGCGTGGCGCAGATCTACGAGGTTCAGCTCGACAACCTGGACGGCGCCATCGTGCGCTTCCGCCGGGTGCTCGACGTCGACCCCGGCAACATCGTCGCGCTCCGCTCGCTCGATCGCCTCTACTCGGTCACCGAGAAGTGGCGCGACCTGGCGGCCATCGTGGCCCGCGAGGCCGAGACTGCGGAAGACGCAATGGAGGCGCTGGAGTTCCGGCACCGCCTGGGCGCCATCTACCAGACCAAGCTCGCGGACATCGACAGCGCCCTCGGCGCCTACCGCGAGGTCCTGGAGAGCAACCCCGGTCACGAGGCCACCCTCGCGGCGGTGGAAGCCCTCTTCGCCTCCGGCACCAAGCAGTCGGAGATCGCGCAGATCCTCGAGCCCATCTACTCCGCAGGAAGCGAGTGGGAAAAGCTCGGCGTGGTGTACGAGGCCCGCCTCGCGCACACCGTCGGCCAGGAGGAACGCCTCCAGGACTACTACGCCATCGCTTCGCTCTACGAAGACAAGCTGGTGGACTCCGCCAAGACCCTGGGCGTCTACGTCCGGGCGCTCATGGAGTTCCCGGCCGACGAGCGCTCGGGAGAAGAGATCCAGCGGCTCGCGCCCACCGTCGACGCTGGCTTCGAGACCGCAGCCAACGCCTACGCCGACATCCTCACCCAGCACGAGGACCTCGCGGTCCAGAAGCTCATCGGCCTGCGCCTCGCGCGCACGTTCGAGGACGAGCTGGGCGACATCACCAAGGCGGAAGAGACCTTCGCCTACGTGCTCGGTCGCGACGGCACCGACCAGGACGCGCTCACCAACCTCGATCGCATCTACACCTCGATGGAGTCGTGGCCGGAGCTCGCCGGCATCCTCGAGATGCGGGTGAAGGCCACCACCGAGAAGCTGGAGCTCATCGAGCTCTACGCCCGCCTCGGCGAGGCCTACGAGACGCGCCTCAACGACGTGGCCAACGCCACCGTTTCCTACCGGAAGATCTTCGACGAGCTCGACAAGACGCACGAGGGCGCCGTCCAGGCCCTCTCGCGCATCTACGAGTCCACCGGAGCCTACCGTGAGCTGAACGAGGTCTACGAGCGCGAGCTCGAGACCGTTCGCGGCACCGGCAGCGAAGCCGACATCCACGCGAAGATCGCCCACCTCGCGGCCACCCACCTGGGTGAGCCGGAGCGCGCCATCGACACCTGGAAGCTCGTCCTCGACCAGCGCGGAGAAGACGCCGAAGCCCTCGGCGCCCTCGCCAACCTCTACGAGACCCGCCAGAACTGGCGCGACCTCGTGGACGTGCTCGACCGTCAGGCCGACATCGCCGCCTCCGACGAAGACCGCGTGAACATCCTGACCCGCCGGGCCCGGACCTTCACCGACAAGCTCCAGCGCGACGACCTCGCGCTCGAGGATTGGAACCGCGTCCTCGACATCGACGTCTCGAACCTGGCGGCCCTCCGCTCGGTCATCGCCATCCGTCGGCGTCAGCAGGATCCGCACGAGCTGGTCAACGCGCTCCACATGACCGTGGACCGCGCGAGCAACCACCTCGACGAGGAAGAGGCGCGGGAAGTCTTCCGCGAGCTCGCCAAGACCTACGAGACCGCGCTCTCGCAGCCGTTCGATGCAGCCGACGCGTGGCGCAAGCTCCTCGAGGTCGGCCCCGACTTCGAGGCCTTCGACGCCCTCGAGCGCCTGTATCGCGGCGAAGAGAAGTGGAACGAGGTGGTCGACGTCAAGATGCAGCGCGCTGCAGTCTTGGAGGACCCCGCCGCCAAGATCGAAGAGTACCGCGGCGCCGCCGCCCTCTGGGTTTCTCCCATCGAGAACCCGGATGGCGCGACCTCGGCCTGGCAGAAGATCCTGGAGATCGACGGCTCTCACGACGAGGCCTACGCCGAGCTCGAGAAGCTTCACACCGCCAGCAAGCGCTGGGAGCCCCTGCTCGAGCTCTACCTCGCGCGTCTCGACACGCGAGAAGAGGTCCCCGAGAAGACCGAGCTGCTCCGGAAGATCGCCAAGGTCTTCGAAGAGCGACTCGACGACAAGAACCAGGCTCTCGACGCCCTCATGCAGGCCCTCGAGCTCGACATCTTCGACCGCGAGACGGCGAAGTACCTCGAGACGGTGGCCCACGAGACGCGGCGCTGGCCGGAGGTGCTCAACACCGTCAACGGCTGGCTCAAGAGCGAGACGGAACCGCGGCGCAAGATCCGCCTCTGCCTCCACCTGGCCAAGTGGTACGGCGACGACCTCAATCGTCCCGACTACGCGCAGCCGATGTACGCGGAGATCGTCAAGCTCGAGCCCAACAACGTGGGCGCGATCCGGCAGATGGCGCAGCTCTATCGCAAGAGCGGCAACTACCAGAAGTACGGCGAAGCCCTCACCAAGGGGCTCGACGTCGCCGTCACCGATGCGGATCAGAAAGAGATCCTCACCGAGCTCGGCGAGCTTCTCGACAGCCAGATGAACCAGACGGACCAGGCGGTCCAGTACTTCCAGCGCGCCCTGAAGGTGGACGGAAACTTCCTCCCCGCCTTGGAGCAGCTGGAGCGCATCTACGTGGCCCGCGGCCTCAACCGCGAGCTCGTCGACGTCCTCACCCGCAAGGTGCCGGCCCTCAAGAATCCGGAAGACGTCGCGCAGACCAAGCTCCGCGTCGGCTCCCTCTACGAGACGCAGGTTCCGGACAAGCAGAAGGCCGCCCAGACCTACCGCGAAGTCCTGGAGATCGACGTCCACAACATCATGGCGCTCCGGGGCCTCTCCCGGGTGTACTCCGACCTCGAGCAGTGGCCCGACCTGGTCCGCACCCTCGAGGCCGAGCTCGAGGTGGTCACCACCGAGCGTGAGCGCGCCGACGTGCTCATGCACCTGGCGCACCTCCAGGAAGACAAGTTCCTCAAGTCCGACATCGCCGCCGCCCGCCTCGAGCAGGTGCTGGAGATCGACCAGGACAACGAGGACGCGTACTTCGCTCTCGAGCGGAACTACCGCAAGCTGCGCATGTGGCCCGAGCTGCTCAGCGGCTACGAGCGTCACATCGCCGCCACCCTCGACCGCGGCACCAAGGTGGAGCTCTACGGCAGCATCGCCCAGGTGCAGTCCGACGAGCTCCAGGACGCGGACCGCGCCATCGACGCGTACCGCAACATCATCGACATCGACGACACCAACGTCCCGGCCCTCGAAGCGCTCTCCAAGCTCTACGACAAGTCCGGCGACGCGGCCCAGGCCGTCGAGTACATGACGCGCGTCGCGGAGCTCTCCACCGACTCCAAGCAGCGCGTCGAGTCGTACTACCGCATCGGTAAGGCCCTCGACGAGAAGCTGGGCGACCGCGTCTCGGCGCAGGACAAGTACGAGCTCGCGCTCGACCTCGACCCGAGCCACATCCCCACCCTCTCGGCCCTTCGGCAGATCGCCCTCGACAACGCCGACTACGACAAGGCTGCAAGGTACATCGATCAGGAGCAGAGCTACACCACGGCCCCGCGGCAGCGCGCGCGCCTCTTGGTGGAGCTCGGCCGCCTGCGCGAGGACATGCTGCAAGACCACGACAGCGCAGTGCTGGCGTGGGAAGCGGCGAGCGAAGCCGACCCCGAGAACGAAGAGGCGGCGGCGCCTCTCGCCGACGAGTTCATCGCCACCGAGCAATGGGCCCGCGCCGAGCCGCTCCTCGACCTGCTCACCCGCAAGGCCGCCAAGCGGGAGCGCGCCGAACAGCACGAGCTCAACAAGAAGCTCGGCAAGGTCTGCGCCGCCCTCGGCAAGGACGACAAGGCGCTCAAGGCCTACAACGCCGCGCATCAGCTGGACCTCACCGATCAAGAGACCATCCGTGGCCTCGCCGACGTGAGCTTCCGCCTGCGCGATTGGGCCGGCGCCCTCACCAACTACCAGAAGGTGCTCACCGCGCTGGACGAGTCCGACGTCGAGGCCCGCGCCGACGTCTACTACCGCCTCGGTGCCATCAAGAAGGAGCAGGGCCAGCCCAAGCAGGCCATCAACAACTTCGAGAAGGCGCTGGGAGTTCTCTCCTCGCACCGCCCCACGCTCGAAGCGTTGGTTGCAATCTACACCGAGCTCAAGGACTGGAAGCAGGTCGTGGCGTACAAGCGCCAGATCCTCGACGACATCGTCGAGGGCGACGACCGCTTCAAGATGCTCCTCGAGATCGGCGACATCTGGGCCGACAACGACAAGAACCCGGGCCGCGCCATCGAGGCGTTCGAAGAGGCGAAGGACCTCAAGCCCACCGACTTGCCGCTGCTCAACAAGCTGCTCACGCTGTATCCGCAGGCCGAGATGTGGTCGAAGATGATCGACACCATCCAGGGCATCGCCGATCTGGAGAAGGACACGGTTCGCAAGAGCAAGTTCATCTTCACCATCGCGCAGCTGTACCGCGACAAGGAGAACGACCTCGAGCGTGCGGTGGAGCTCTTCAACGAAGCGCTCGACCTCAACCCGCAGTACCTCGAGGCCTTCGAGCGCATCAACAAGATCCTCACCACGCAGAAGGACTGGAAGGCGCTCGAGCGCGCGTTCCGGAAGATGCTGCGACGCCTCTCCACCGCCGGCACGCAGAACGCCGACCTGGAGTGGAACCTGTGGCACAACCTCGGTCTCATCTACCGCGACCGCCTGCAGGATCCGAACAGCGCCATCGAGGCCTTCAAGATGGCGACGCGCTACAAGCCGGACGAAGCGGTGGAGCGCCAGATCCTGGCCGAGCTCTACGAGGTCACCGACCAGGTCGAAGCGGCCATCGGCGAGCACTGGATCGTCCTCCAGCGCGATCCGATGCGAGTCGATCCGTACCGCAGCCTCTACCGGCTGGCGCTCAAGATCCACGACTACGATCGCGCATGGACCTTGTGCGCGGCGCTCTCCTTCCTCGGCAAGGCCGACGAGGACGAGCGGCGCTTCTTCGAGGACTATCGCCCGCGCGGCATGGTCCAGGTGAAGAGCCGCCTCGACAACGAGCAGTGGGTGAAGAACCTCTTCCACAAGGACGAGAGCATCTTCGTCGGCAAGATCTTCGAGATGGTGACTCCCGCGGCCATCGTTGCGAAGACCCAGGCCCTCGCCCGAGCGAAGCAGCTGCCCGTGCTCGACCCTCGCCTCCGGCAGGACCCGACGACGAGCACCGCCACGGTCGCCAAGACCTTCGGTTGGGCGGCGCAGGTGCTCGGGGTTCCGCAACCGGAGCTCTACGTCCGCAACGACGTGCCCGGCGCCCTCATGGCGGTGCCATCGTCTCCCCCCGCTAGCATCGCCGGTCAGACGATTCTCACCGGCTTCACGCCGCAAGAGCTCACCTTCATCGTCGGCAAGCACCTCTCGGGCTACCGCGGTGAGCACTACATCAAGAACCTGTTCCCGACCCTGGCCGAGCTGAAGGTCGTGCTCTTCGCGGGCATCAAGATCATCCTCTCGGACTTCAACGTGCCCCCGGACATGGCGCAGGCCGTCAACGGGTTCGCGATGGAGCTCGCCAAGACCATGCGGCCGATGGAACGCGATTCGCTCCGAATCGTGGTCCAGAAGTTCGTGGACGACGGCGCCAAGGCCGACCTCAAGCGCTGGATGCAGGTGGTGGAAGTCACCGCGGCCCGCGCCGGTCTGCTCCTCTGCGGCGATCTCGACATCGCCAAGAAGATCATCGCCGCCGAGCCGCAGCTCCCGGGCGATCTCTCGCCCAGCGAGAAGCTGAAGGAGCTCCTCATCTTCTCGGTGAGCGAGCAGTACCTCCAGCTCCGCAAGTCGCTCGGCATCGGCGTCGGCGAAGGCGGGACCTGATCGCCCGCACCGGCTGAACAACCGTTCGCCCGAAACCCCGCGCGCTCTTCGTGAGCACGCGGGGTTCGTTTTTTTGCGAGCGCGCACACGCAGGACTTTGTTCGACCTTCTCCGCGCGCGAGGACGACGCGCGGGTCGAGCGCATTTTTTCTCGCAACGGAGGCCTCGGAAGAGCCGATGGACGGAGAGACCCTTCCACCCACTTCTCCGGAGAAAATGCGATGAACGATGACAGCGGCGACTACCCTTCTGCGAGCACCGTCGAGGTCTTGCCGGCGTGCCCGGCCGAGGCTTTCGTGATCGAACTGCAAGACGACGAGGCGCTGCGGCGTCTCCCGTTGTTCGACGACGCCCCCGTGACCTTCGGATCTTCACGGCGCGCCCACGTGCGCGTGGCCGACGAGACCGTCAGCTCGCTGCACTGCGAGCTCACGGTGAAGGACGGATGGGTCCACGTGCGCGATCTGGGCTCACGCAACGGAACCTACGCCGGCGCGGCGCGCATCGCGTCGGCCATCTGCGGCCCAGGCACCGTCTTGACCATCGGCTCGAGCACGCTCTCGGTGGCGGTGTTCGACGGCAGCGACGACGACGAAGGCCCGGCGGCGCCTCCCCTGCCCGGCCTCGCCGGCGCCTCGCCCTCCATGCGGCGTGTGGCAGCCCAGGTGCGTCGCCTCGCTTCGCTGTCGGCGCCGGTGCTCGTGTGCGGAGAGACCGGCACCGGCAAGGAGCTCGTCGCGCGCGCGCTCCATTCCGAGGGGCGCCGCGCAGCGGCACCGTTCGTCGCGCTCAACGTGGCCACCATGCCGCGCGAGCTGGTGGAGACCGAGCTGTTCGGGCATGAGCGAGGCGCCTTCACCGGTGCGGTGGCCCGTCGGGCCGGCGCCTTCGAAGAGGCGGACGGCGGCACGCTCTTTCTCGACGAGATCGGCGAGCTGCCGCTCGACGCGCAACCGAAGCTCTTGCGAGCCCTCGACGGCTACGACGTGCGGCGCGTCGGCGGAGGCAAGACCCATCGTCACGACGCGCGCGTGGTGGCGGCGACGCACGTCTCCCTGGGCGAGCGGGTGGAGGCCCAGGCCTTTCGGCGCGATCTCTTCCACCGGCTCGAGGTCTTCGTGGTGCGCCTCCCGGCGCTGCGCGACCGCCGCTCCGACATCGTGCCGATCGCCAAGGCGCTGCTCCGGGCGGCCAGCCCCGAGATCGGGCAACGTACCCTCACCTCCGCCGCAGCGGCACGGCTCACCGGCCACGACTGGGAGGGCAACGTCCGTGAGCTGCGCAACGCCCTCATGCGCGCCGCGGACATCGCGGGGCCGGACGCCACGCGACTCGACGTAGAGCACGTGGAGCGCGCGATGCGCCGTGGTCCGAGCCCCGCGGCCATGAGCTTGACCCCCACCCTGGCGAAAGCCCTGCTCCGCTCGCACGGCAACAATCTGAGCTCGGCGGCCCGGGCGGCGGGCTATGCGCGAACCTCGTTCCGCAAGATTCTCGTCGCCAAGTAAAGCCAATCCCTAGCCAGCCAAGGGAAAAGACAGCGCGCGCGAGTCGCGCTACCATCAGGGTCCTTGGCCCTGCCTCCGCCGCGCCCGCTCTCCTGGATCCTTCACCGGTCCAACTCGCTGCTCCTGGCGACGCTTCTCGCTCTCGTGTCGTTCTCCTCGCCCGCCGCTGCGACCCGCGTGCAGCTGCGGGGAGGTAGTCGCATCCAGGCGGCCGCGTCGCGCAGCGGCGGCAAGCTCGAGGTCCGCGGTCAGCTGCTGGACGACGGCGGGAATCCATTTCACGGCGAGCACGTCCTCGCCACCCTCACCGCCTCGTCCGCCGAGGCGCAGAGCTCGGTGGCTGCAGGGCTCGCGAGCGCCACCACCTGCTCCGCGCGCGATGCGACCTCGGTGTCGCATCGTGGCGGCGCGCTCGATCTGCGCACCGACGAGCAAGGGCGCTTCTGCGTCCTCGTCACCCTTCCGCCGCTGCCCTTCGTGGTGAAGCTGGCCTACGCGGGCGGACCGCTGGTGGGCGGGGCCGACGCGGATCTCCCGGTGGATCTCGGCCGACGCACGCTCGCCCTGGCGTTCGCGCCGACGCCACGCGTGGTCTCGCTGGACGAGCCGGTGTGGACCGTCGCGGTGGTAGCCAGTACCCAGGAGGACGGCTCGCTGCACGGCGAAGGCGGCATCGCCGTTGCCCTCGAGAACGAGCACGGCAAGACCATCGCCACAGCCACCACCGACTCCGGCGGACGCGCTGCGTTTCGCGTGGACACCGCGGAGCTCGGTCCACCCGGCAAGGGCGAGGTCCGCGCGCGCTTCGACGGCAACGAAGCGGTGGGCAACACCAAGGTGTCGTTCCCCATCGATCGGCGAGCCCACGTACAGGTGGCCCTCGACGGCCCGGTGCCGAGCGGCGTCGCCGAAGAGGGCATTCCCATCGCGGTGCAGGTGAAGTGGCGCGGGGGCGTAGTGCCGGGCGGTACCATCGAGGCGCGGGTAGGCACCACCGTCGTGGGTGCGGCCACCGTCTCCGAGTCCGGGGCGGCCAGCGTCGTCGCCACCTTCGCGTGGGAGAAGGACGAAGCGGTTCCCATCACCCTGCGCTACGCGTCGGCCCACGGGGCGTTCGATCCCGGCGAGCCACTCCTGGTCTCGGTGCCGGTCCACGGCCCCAGCTTCCTCCGCCGGCTCCCGCTGGTGCTCGCGGCGGTGCTGGTCTTCGGGTGGCTCGTGCTCGGCCGCACGGAGCGACGCCGCAAGGCGCCCGCCGTGGCAACGGCACGCGAGCGCGATCCGGTGCCGGAGATGCTCGTCGTCGCGCCGGCGAAGGGAACCGACCCGGTATGGAATGGACGGGTCCTCGACGCGCATACCGGCGATCCGGTAGCGCATGCCACGCTGCGGCTCGAGCGAACCGCGTTTACCCAGGTGGAGCCGCTGGCGCGCACGGAGACGGATGCGCGCGGGGCGTTCCGCATGGCCCTGCCGGCGGAGCACGCCACGACCGAGCGCCCCCAGGGGCTGGTGATGGTTGCCGAAGGGCGGCTCTTCGCGCGCCTCTCGCAGCCTGCGCCCGCGTTCGGAGAGCTTCGTATTGCCCTCGTCGCGCGGCGACGCAAGCTTCTCGACCGCCTGGTCGAGTACGCGCGGTGGTCGCTTCGCGGCGGGCCCGATCCCACCCCCGGAGAGCTGCGAGCGCACGCCCGAAAGGGGTCGATCCCCGATGGCGATCGCCTGGTGGAGTGGGCCGACCGCGTGGAGCACGCGGCCTACGGTGGTGACGAGGTCGACGCGGCGGTGGAGGCCTGGGCCGACGAGGCG
>JABFRG010000390.1 GCA_013141295.1 Polyangiaceae bacterium | reverse complement strand
GCCCGGTGCCGCACTCGGCGTCGGCGCTGCAGGTCTTCCGGCAGGTGGTGCTGCCGGTCGGGAAGATGATCCAGCCGGCGTCGCACTTGCCGTTGACCGCGGGCTTGACCGGCGTGACCGCCTTGGCGCCGCCACCGCCCGCGTCCACCACAGGGGGAGGCGTGTTCCCGCCGCCCGCGTCCACCACAGGGGGGGGCGTGTTCCCGCCGCCAGCGTCGCGAATGGTCGGGATGAAGCGGAGCGTGGTGGTAGGCGCCACCGGAGCGGCAGTGAACGCCTGCTCGTCGAGCCAGCCCATCATGCGCGCGCCGGTGGTGTCGGTGAACACGACCAAGGTGCCGCCGGGGACGGAGGCAATCTTCTTCACGGTGGTGTTGGCGGGGATGACCGCGACCATCTGGCCGTTGGGGGGCGACTGGTGCGCGACCACGTCCTTGGGCACGGTGCCGTCCTCGTCGAGCTTGTGCTCGGTGGGGTAGCGGGTCACCGACTTCTCGTTGGTGATGGGGCCGTTGCCGGCGGCCGCCGTGGTGGTGGGCACCGGTACGGAGCTCGCGTCGTCCGTCGCTTCGGTCTTCTTGCAATCGTGAAGAGAGAGGCCACCCAGGCCCATCATCGCCAGAACCAGTGCTCGCATCGGTAGCCTCCTCCGAAAGTTCCCAGGCTTACGACTACGACCTCTCCGGCAGCGACGTCAACCACCGGCGCAGGATTTCGGCGCCCTCGTGCACGAGCCGCAGCGAGGTGGACTCGTTCTTCTGGTGCGCCTGCGCGTTCTCGCCGGGACCGAAGTTGATGGCGGCCACACCGAGGGCCGAGAAGCGCGCCACGTCTGTCCACGCCTGCTTGGGTGCCACCCCCGCCACGCCGGCGGCGATGAGCGCCTGCACAAGCGGATGCGACGCGTTGGGCATGGCCGCCGGAGAGAGATCGGTCCACTCGATCTTCGCGCGCCCGGCCACCAGCGCCTCCACGTTGGCCTGCGCTTGGGCCACCGAATAGATGGGCGCGAAGCGGTGGTTCAAGTTGACCTGGAAGCGATCGGGGACGACGTTGCGTCCGCGGCCGCCGTCCTTCGCCTGGGTGACCGTGAACACGCTCCGATACACGTGCCCGTCGAGGACCGTCTCCTCCGGCGCGCGGGCGGCGAGCTCGCTCAGAAAGCCTGCGGCCCGGTACACGGCGTTGTCGGCCTCCCAGGGGCGCGCCGAGTGGCCGGTGCGCCCCTCGAAGGTGAGCGTGGCGTGGAGTGAGCCGCAGCAGCCGAGGTGCAGCTTGTTGTCGGAGGGCTCGAGGCAAACCGCGAGGTCCACGTTGCGGAGCTCCTCGTCGGCGTCGAGCACCGGTCCGAGCTCGTTCTCCGCGAACGGCCCCTCTTCGCGCGCGTAGAACACGAGCGTGAGATCGCAGGCGAGCGGGCGCAAGGTCTCGGCCACCCGGAGCATCGCCGCCAGGCCGCTCTTCATGTCGCTGGCGCCGGCGCCGAAGCAACGATCGCCGTCGATGCGCGCCGGGCCGTTCTCGGTGCGCACGGTGTCGAGGTGCCCCACCAGCGCGATGCGATAGCCGCCGGTGCCGCGGCTCACCGGCACCACCAAGGAGTTTCCGTACCGCCGCACCGGGGCCGCCGGCGGGAGCTTCTGCACCCGCGCTTCGACGGCGTCGCAGAGCGCGCACTCTTCGCCGATGGGCGAGTCCACACTGCACAGCCAGAGGAGCGTTTCGTCGAGGGCCGAGTTCGCGGTCATGGCTTCATCGTGTAGCATTCCCCCCATGAACGAAGACACCTTTTGGGCCCTGGTCGAAGAAGCCCGAACCCAGGCCAAGGGTCGCGACGCGGCGCTTCCGGACGCTCTCTCGGCAATCCTCCGGGAGCGCAAGCCGGACGAGATCGTCGCCTTCCAGGTGGCCTTCGAGGCGCGCATGCGCGAGGCCAACCTGGCGCCTCTCTGGAACGCAGCGCACCTCATGAACAAGGGCACCTCGGAGGAGAGCTTCGAGCACTTCCGCGGCTGGCTCATCGGGCAAGGGCGCGCGGTGTACGAAGGCGCGCGGGTGGACGCCGATCGGTTGGCGGACGTCGACGTGAAGCGCGGCAAGGCGCTCCTCGACGATCTCCTCTTCGCCGCCGGCACCGCCTACAACGAGCGCACCGGCGCCACCGACTTCTTCGACCGCATTCCCAAGGAGGATCAGGCGCTCGAGGGGCTGCCCTTCACGCGCGAGGAGGAGCTGAAGGAGAAGCTCCCCCGCCTCTACGCCAAGTTCGGCAAGTAGGCCGATTCAGACCGGGACGGCGAAGTCGCGGAGCGCCTGGTTGAGGCTCACCTTGCGGTCGGTGCTCTCGGTGCGCTTGCCGATGATGAGCGCGCACGGAACGCCGTACTCGCCCGCGGGAAAGCGCTTCGGGCGCGTGCCCGGGATGACCACGCTGCGGGGCGGGATGAAGCCGCGGTGCTCCACCACTTCTTCGCCGCTCACGTCGAGGATGGCGGTCGATGCGGTGAGCACCACGCCGGTGCCGATGACCGCCTCGCGGCCGATGCGCACGCCCTCCACCACCACCGCGCGGGAGCCGATGAAGGCGCCGTCTTCCACGATGACCGGACGGGCTCCCGGCGGCTCGAGGACGCCGCCGATGCCGACGCCGCCCGAGAGATGCACGTCGCGGCCGATCTGCGCGCAGG
>JABFRG010001066.1 GCA_013141295.1 Polyangiaceae bacterium | reverse complement strand
TCGCGGGCGTGCTCCTGCTGCCGCTTCTGCTGGTGGCCGTGCAGTGGGGCCGCGAGAAGCGCCTCTTCACCCGGCCGGTGCTCACGGCCGCCGCGCTCGGCCTGGGCGCGTTCCTCGTGCTCAGCGGCGCGCTGCCCAACCCCAGCGGGTACGCAGCCCGCCTGCGGGAGCTCTTCGGCCCGGCGAGCCGTAGCTGGGAAGCGTACCCGCGCACCGCCGACGGCACGCAGGCTCTCTTTCGCGATCTGCTGCTCTCGGTCCCCCGGCTCTCGTCGTGGCCCATGTTCGCGCTCGCCCTGGGCGGCCTCGGCCTCGCGGGGGCCGGCCGCGTGCGGGCGGGTGAAGCGGCGCCCTGGGCCCAGCGCCTCGCTACGCTGCTGCCGGCGCTGGCGGCGCTCTCGTTCACGGTGACGTTCACCATCGGTGCGCGGCGCACCGACGATCGCTTCCTCCTGGCGCAGGCGGTGCTCCTGTTCCCCTACGCCGGCGTGGCCCTCGGTTGGCTGCGGGCGCGCTCGCGCCGGGTGGCGTGGCTGGCCGCTGCCGGCGCCTTTGCCGCCTCCGCCGTGGGGGTGGCTTCGGTCGACGCCACGCTCCTGGTCGACGCCCGCTACGAGGCCGAGCGCTACCTCGAGGGTCTTCCGGCGGGCACCGTCGTCGAGGTCTACGGCGGCCCCAAGTTCCTACCGCGCATCCCCGAGAAGCTCGCCGCGTCGCGGGTGGGCACCGACCCGCCGGAGTCCCGCTCGCACTTGCCGCACGTGGCCGAGGTGCTCGACCCCAACATGGGTGAGCGGCGCCCGGATATCATCGTCCTCTCCACCGAGTTCAGCCACACGTTCGGCGGCGGCGCGCCCTCGCCCCTCTACGGGGTGCGCGCGTACATGGACCCGGCCTCGTTCCGATTCTTCGACGATCTGACGGCGGAACGCTTGCCGTATGCACGCGTATCGAATGCAGAGTGCAAGCTTCCCTGGCCGCTCGCTTGCCGGCGCATCCACGGGTCCACCGGCGAGCCGGTGTGGATCTACAAAGTGCGCCGGTAGAGCCACCAGCCGCCCCGGTGCTCCACCAGCGAGAGCGAGCCGGGGACGTCGTGCAGGGCGCCGTCGGGGCGCGTGCGCACCAGCACGTAGTCCCAGTCGTGTAGGTCGTAGGCCTGCCACTGGATGCCCTTGAGGTCGCTCTCCACGTAGTTCTCCGGCAGCCGGAGCGCGGGGTTGGCTTGCGTCGGGTACACCGCGCTGCCCTGGTGGAACCACACGTCGCTGGGGACCGACGGGCGGTCCACCATGACGAGCTTGTCGTAGTGGACGAACGGGTGGGCGGTGAACACGTCGCTGTTGGGGTCGAGCGGGAGGTTCAGGAGCCGCGCCGCCGCGGGCACCCGGCCCAGCACTTCCTTGTAGCCCCGGGCCTCGTCCTGGAAGCGATACGAGGCCACCAGCGCCGAGACGACCATGGCCATGGCCACCAGCGGCGCCACCCGGCGCTCGAACCCGGCGGCGATGGGCCCGAGGAGATTCGGCGGGGCCGCCAGCGCCGGCAGAAGGAGCAGGAGCGGCACCAGGCGGCCGTCCACGAAGCCGAACCAGCGGATGTTGTGGGGGAGGGCGGCGAACGCGCCGAAGAGCACCAGGCTGGCGAGGATCAGCCGCCGGGCCGCGAGGCTCGCCTTCCCGCGGATCACCGAGGCGACGATGCGACCGAGGAGCGCCAGGGTCCAGAGCCAGATGACGATGCCGATGAAGACGTCGACGCCCGATCGGGTCATCAGCGTCGGCGTGATGAGCAGACTGAACTTGTCGAGCGCCCCCTGAAACAGCGTGGTCATGTGCGCGTCGACCGCCGCTGCACCCTGGGGCACCGCGTGGCCTCGCTCCCAGAAGGCCACGCCGGCCGCCAGCGACAGCGCCGGGATGACCGGCCGCACCGCGCGGAACCGCGTGAGCAGGCTCGCCCGGAGCGGCACCAGGAGCGACACACCGACGATGAGGTTGAAGAGCAGGAACGCGTGACCGTGAGCCACGAACAGGAGCAGGCAAAGGCCCGAGAGGAAGATCTCGTCCTTGGCCCGGCCTACGCCGCCTGCCTTCTCCGCGTGGGCGAGCCACAAGGGGAGCGTGAACACCAGGATCGACAGGCCCAGCTGGTAGCTCGCGAAGCCGAGCAGGGTCATGAAGCCGAACGACAGCACGATGCCCAAGAACCCGTAGGTCGGCGACCACTCGCCATGGAGCCTGCGCCGCGCGGTGATGAGCGCCAGGGGCATGGTGATGATGGGCAACGTGGCCAGGAGGCGCACCGCGGCGAGCGGCCCGAGAATCCGACCGAACACCTCACCGAGACAACGAAAGAGCGTGTAGGGGCCGACGTGGGGCGCGTACACGAAGTAGTGGCGATCGATGGGCGACGCGTCGATGCGGCTGCGGAGGGCGATGAGCCCTGCGTGCGCCGGCAGATCTTGAAACGGGAGCGCCTCGAAGGCCCAGAACACCGCGCAAGCCAGGGCGCACGTGACCGCCAGCGCGGCCCACGCCACGCGCTGGGAACGCACCACGCCAAGAGCCCCCTCCCGGCCACCTTCCGCGCGCACGCCCGCATCACGGGCGGACCGTGCCGCCGCCTCCCGGAACGCTGGGTTCTCGCTCGTTTGCGTAGCCACGCTGCGCTACCCTTATGCAGCGAAATCC
>JABFRG010000235.1 GCA_013141295.1 Polyangiaceae bacterium | reverse complement strand
TGCCCGGACCACCTCCGACGCCGCCGTCAACAAGGCGGCCCGATGCGCGTCCACCTTCGGCAGCGATCTCACGGCCCCCTACGGCCGCCTCGACGGCACGGTCCTCGCCATCGTGGCCCCCTCCGACCGGCAGTGCCCGACGTTCAACAACGACCACATCGTCCTCGAGGTGAAGGCCAAGGGCAACGTCTACCGCATGGTCGTCAACGTGCTCTCCACCCAGGGCCCGCCCGACGTCTACTACACCACGACCCCGCACGCGCTGCCGGCGCCGGCCTTCGCCGAGGGGTGGCACACGGGCGTCTCCCTCGACTACGTGACCGATCTCTCCGTGCACGTGGCGAACTTCACCCCGGTGGCCTTCGATGCCCTGGTGAAGAAGGTGATCGATGCCATCCCGCTCGATGGCAAGGTCTCCGTGTACTCGTCCACCAGCGGCGGCGGGAGCAGCCACCTGGTGCACCGCAACGGCAACGGTCAAGACGGCGCCATCGTGCTCGACGCCGACGGCGCGTCGCCCACGTTCATGCTGTTCCACTTCGACGAACAGCAGTTCTGATCGAGACAGACACGTGACTTCCGGCGCGCGGTGCCCGCCGAGTGCCACGAACGCCCGACGCGTCACGCCACGACGCGGCGCGCCAGAGCTGTCGTCCGACGAAGTCCGCGTTGCCGCCGTTGGGAGGCCGCGCAAAGTGCGGTAGCGTGCCGCTTCATGCGGCCCTTGTTCGTGCTTCCCTTGTTGCTCGCTTCCGTCGTCCTCGCACCGAGCTGCAGCAGCGACCCCGCGGCCGCCAGCAGCGAGGCCGCCGCCAGCTTCGACTTCGGCGCCGATCTGACCACGCCGGAGCACTTCTTCGACGCGCCCTACCCGTCCGACCTGCGGCTGCGCAACGGCGCGCCCGATGTCCGGGGATATCCGATGGCGGAGCTCGTGAAGCGCACGATGGAGCCGGTGCGCACCATCGCCGGCGAGCGAAAGGGCTTCCCCACCCTGGCGGTCGCGTACTTTCGCTTCGACCGGCCCATCGCCAGCCACGACATCGCGAACGTCATCCCCGCTGCCTTCACGTCGCCGGTGGTGCTCATGGACCTCGACGGGGGCCCCACCCACGGCGAGCTCACGCCGCTCGTCGCGACGGTGCCGCCGCCCGACGACTACGTGCCCGACAACCTGCTCGCGGTCGCGCCGCGCCAGGGCTTCATCCTGCGCCCCAAGCGAAAGTACGCCGTGGTCGTATTCCGCGACTACAACGACGCCGCGGGCAAGCCGCTGGCACAGCCGAAGGCCCTGAAGGACGTGCTCGCAGGCGGAGGAAGCGCCGAGGCCAAGGCCCTCCACGCGCCGCTGCTCGCGACCCTCGGCGAGAACAAAGTCGATCTCGGACGCGTCGCGGCCGCCACCATCTTCACCACCGGCGACGTCGTGGACGACACGTTCCAGCTGTCGGAGCGCGTGAAGACCAAGTTCTCGGTCACCGTCGAGGGCATCAAGGTCGACCCCGACGACGGCGCGGCGCACCCGGGCTACTGCGAGCTGGTGGCGACGGTCTCGCTGCCGCAGTTCCAGCGCGGCACGCCGCCCTTCAACACCGACGGCTTCTTCGAGCTCGACGAGAACGGCATTCCCAAGGAGCAGCGGCGCGAGGTCTCGCCCCTCACGATTGCCATTCCCAAGGGCGCCGTGCCCGACAAGGGCCTTCCGCTGGTCATCTACTTCCACGGCTCCGGCGGCGTTGGCCGCGAGGTGGTCGACGCCAGTGGCATCACCGCCAAGGGCCAGGAAGACGGCCCCAAGGGCGAGGGACCAGCGAGCTTCCTCGCGCCCCACGGCATCGCCGCCGCCGGCATGTCGCTGCCCTTCTCCACCGATCGTTTTCCCAACGCCTCGGAGCAGGAGTACCTCAACTTCTCCAATCCCGCGGCCATGCGCGACACGTTCCGGCAGGGCGTCCTCGAGCAACGCATGCTCCTCGAAGCGCTGCGCACGCTGCGCATCCCCAAGACCGCCCTCGGCGCCTGCACCGGCGTCACGGTCACCGGCGAGGACTTCGGCTTCGACGAGAAGAGCCTCTTCGCCATGGGCCAGTCGATGGGTGGAATGTACACGAATTTCTTGAGCTCGGTGGAGCCGCGCATTCGTGCGGCGGTGCCCACCGGCGCCGGCGGATTCTGGACCAACTTCATCCTCGAGACGTCGCTCATCCCCAACGTCCGCCGCGGCATCGGCCTCCTGGTGGGCACCCGCGAGCTGCTCACGTTCCTGCACCCGTCGCTCTCGCTCATCGAGACCGCGTGGGAGTCCATCGACCCCATCGTCTACGCCGGTCGCGTGGCCCGTAGGCCGCTGCCCAACCACCCGCAGCGCCACATCTACGAGCCGGTCGGGAAGGGCGATCGCTACTTCCCCACCACGACCTACGATGCCATGGCGCTGTCCTACGGCCACCGGCAGGCCGGGCAAGTCACCTGGGACACGATGCAGCCTGCGCTCGCGCTCCAGAAGCTCGACGGAATCCTCCCCTACCCCGTTAGCCAAAATCTCACCTCCGAAACGAACCAGCCGTACACCGGCGTCATCGTGCAATACGAGGGCGACGGCATCGGCGATCCTCACGGGATCTACCGGCAGCTCGACGCCGTGAAGTACCAGTACGGGTGCTTTCTCTCCACGCTCCTCACCCGGGGTACGCCCACCG
>JABFRG010001014.1 GCA_013141295.1 Polyangiaceae bacterium | reverse complement strand
ACGTTGGGATAACTCTTCTCCACGGAACCTCCGTGGAGAGTTGTTACCCATGACCTCGGGCGATTTTGTTACCCATGATCTCGGGCGATTTTGTTACCCATGAGGTCGGTCTGTACCCCGCAAGCGGGAGGGGAGCCGGACGCCGGCCGGTTTCTCAGGAGCGAAGCGAGGGACGCGCCAGTGCGCGAAGAAACCAGGAGTCATCGCGAGCGAAGCGAGGGACCGCCTCTGCGGGTGCGCTCGATGTGCGTGCTCCCGCAAGCGCGCAAGCGGGAGGGCTTACCCCCGCAGCTCTTCGAGATCGCGCACCAGCTCACTGAAGACGATGGGGTCGAGGCTGTGCAGCGGAACTGCGTCGTCGCGGCCGCGCACCGCGAGGGTGACGCTGCCGAGCTCCTGATCCTTGGGCGAGTCCGCCATGTTGCCCGCGAGGATGCCGCCGCCGATGGGCAGGGTGGCGAGCACGCCATCGGGAAGGTCCTTGTGCATGTCCCAGATCCATCCGGCATCCTGGGGATTGCCGCGGCGCCACCCGCGCTCCTCGAGACCGAGCACCTTGCCCAGAGGCACGACCAACTTGGCGCAGCGGGTGAGCTCGGTCGCGTCTTTCTCTTCGGGCGCAATCGCGAATACCGGTCGCTGGAGCTGGGGAAATGGCTGAATCAGCTCGTAGTCGCCAAAGCGCTCACCCCACGAGAGGAGGCTCGCTGGCGGGAGCGCGAGTCGGTGCACGAGACCGACGGTGGCGCCGTCGTCGAGCGACGTGGCTGCGTCGTCCTCGCTGGCGAGGGTGCGGTCCTCGGCCACGCGGAAGGTGCTCAGCAGCTTGCGGTCTGCGTAGGTGCCCCATACGAGCCGGCGCGCGAGGTGAAACACCAGCGGATGCTCCAGGATGAAGGTGCGAAACGTGGCTGCGTCCCAGGTGCGGGCCGTGCACATGGCCAGCTCGAGCCGGAGAATCTGCTGGCGACCAAGGGCCTTGGCGTCCTTCTTGGCGGCCTTCCACCAGGCGATGGCCGCGGCGGCCTTCTCCGCGTCGTCGGACTTGGCGGGCTTCGGAAGGTCCTTTTGCCGCTTGCCGGCGGCGTCGAGCACCAGCGGCTGCAGGTGCTCGTCGAAGGTGGCTTTGAAGGTGCGTGCACCGAAGTCGAGGGTCTTGGTTCCGTCGGGGTCGAGATCCAGGTCCGGCACCAGCCGATCGGCCAGCTCCTCGCGGGTGAGGCCGCGGCTCTCGGCGACCTCGGCGATCTTCTCCCGGGCCTTCTCTTGCAAGCCCTTGAACTTCAGCTTCTGGGCGATGCCGTCGAGATGCATGAGGGCGACGTCGGTGCCAATCTGCGCGAGCACGTCGAGGCCCTTCACCGCGCGGGCGTGGGCCGCCTCGCCCGGCCACACGCGAATCTTGGGCGCGAGCCGGCGCGCGATCTCGTCGGTGCCGAAGTGCCCGAGCGCGCCCAGTGCCCAGTCTTCTTTCCCCACGCCGCCAGCCACCAGCCACTCGGAGCACAGACCCCAAGCGAGCTCGGCGAGGGACTCCGGCGTGCAAGCCGCGACCACCGCTGCCAGACCGGCATAGGGCGGATCGACCGGCGAGAACTGCAACATCGAGAGAATGGCACTCACGGCGCTGGTGGGCAGTGCCTTCTTGGAGCCGCGGAGCACCGGCCGCGGCAACGTCGAGGCGTCGAGCCATGCGGGCGGTTTGGGGAGCTTGGCGGGCACGTCGTCGAGCGGATCGAACGCGAGCAGCGCATCGACCCCGGCGCGCGCCGGCTCACCGTAGCGATCGGCCACGGCGAGCACCACGGTCCCCTTCCCGTTCTGCGACATCCAGCGGAGCGCACGCTCGGCGGCGGACCGGGCCTTCTTGTCGCGACCGAGCGCCAACGGCACCAGGCCCGCGGCGGCGTGCTCGGGAAATCGCAGGAGCCAACCGCGCGCGATGGGCCCCACCTTCTTCATGCGCGCGAACGCATCGGCCATGGGCAGCGCAAGGCGCGATGAAGCCACCCGGGCGAGCACCGCGAGCCGCTGCGGTTGCAGCGCCGCCAGCGCGAGGAGTGGCTCGAAGGCGCGCAGCTCGAAGCGCGAAAACAGGTATTCGAGATCGTGCAGATTGGCATCGCACAGCTTGTGCGGGCCCTGCTCGTTAATGAGCCGCAACGCGGCCTCGTCACTGCACACGTGGAGCATGGTCGAGACGTAGTGAACGCGCTTGAAGTACTGGTCGGGATCGCTCTTCACGAACGCCTCTTCGACGAACGCGTCCATCTCCGGAGAGCGCTCTTTCACGTTCGCCGGAAGGTTCTTCCATCCGACCAGCATCGCGACCCCGATGAGCGGCTTCGAGCGCGGCAGCGGCGTGTCGTACTCGCCCAGCTCACCGGGAATCCACACGACGCTTTCTTCCAGCGTCAGCGGCGCGAGGTCGAGGGTAGTCGCCGGCGCTGCGCTGCGCTTGGTGCGGAGCCACGGCGGCTCCCGGAGCACGGCCGGCAGCTCGGCGGGGCTCGCTTCTTCGCTGACGACGAGCGCATTCAGGACCGCGCGAAGGGCGCTCGCATCCGCGCCCGAGACCGTAGCGAGGGCGGCATCGAAGCCCGCGGGGTCGCTCTTTGCGAGCTGGATGGCTACGCGGCCGGCAGCGTCTGCGGACTTGGATCGCGTGGCGAGCACGTGGGCGAGCGCCGGGACCGCCAGCGCTATGCG
>JABFRG010001148.1 GCA_013141295.1 Polyangiaceae bacterium | reverse complement strand
ATGCGGGCCACCAGGCGAGCTGCGGCGTCGGCGTTGGCCAGCGTGAGAAGCTCGGTGCGCTCCTTGCCCCGCTGAAGGTACGCAAGGCGAACGATGGTCTGCGGCGCCACCGTCTGCACCGAGACGACGTCCCGCATCGCGACGAAGCGGGTGCGCCCCAAGGTCTCGACGCAAACGCCGTCGTCGGCAGCGCTCACGCGCGTGCGCAAGAGAAGGGCCAGCGTGCCCAGCGGCACGAAGAGGACCACCGCGCAGAACGTCCCGAACCAATCGCCGACGGTGAACGAACGCGCGAAGAGGAGCCCGAAGATGGCCAAGAATGGGACGACCATCGCGAACGCAACGCCGAAGATTCCGATGGGTCTCGTCGCCGAGAGCACCACCGCGGTCTCGGCGCCGTGAAAGCCGAGGCGGCCCACCAGCTGCTCGGCGTCTCCGGCTTCCACCAGCGCCACGAGCGCGGGGCGGCGTCGATGCAGCAGGGTCAGGTGCGTCCGCGACGAAGCACGGTCCACCGCCGCGCCCACCACGTCACCCAGCGTACCGAACGGGCGTCCGCTCAACATCACGCGGGCGCCCTCCAGCGTCAGACGCACCTTGCGCCCGGGCCCAGCCCCGAGGAAGATCGAGCCCAGCGCGATCGCAAAGGCCACGATGAGCCCCACCGCGTCGAGAGCGGTTCCCCAGTACAGAATCAGCGATGCGGCCACCACCAGCGCGGCCACCACCAGCGGAATCACCCGCAGACGCAGCGGCCGTATGACGAGCTCAGCCGACGCGGAGTGATTCTCGCGCGGCTGCGATGGTTGCATCGATGTCGGCCTCGGTGTGCGCGCCGCTGAAGAACGCGGCTTCGAACTGGGAAGGCGGCCAGTACTGTCCGCGCTCGAGCATCTTGCCGTGGAACGCGCCGAACCGCTTGGTGTCGGACTTCATGGCGTCGGCGAAGTTCTTCACCGGCCCCTTCTGGAAGTAGAGGGTGATCATCGAGCCGAGGCGAGCCACGTAGGCATCTACCCCGGCGTCTTTGGCGGCGGAGACGAGCCCGGCCTCGAGACGAGCTCCGAGCGCTTCGAGCTTGGTGTAGAGTGCATCGTTCAAGCGTTCGAGCGTCGCCAGCCCCGCGGTGACCGCGATGGGGTTTCCGCTGAGCGTCCCGGCCTGGTAGACCGGTCCGAGCGGCGCAATCTTGGACATGATGTCGCGCCGACCGCCGTACGCCGCGAGCGGCAAGCCGCCCCCGACGATCTTTCCGAGACAGGTCATGTCGGGCGAGAGGCCCGCGCGGCCCTGGTAACCACCGCGCGAGAGGCGGCAGCCGGTCATCACCTCGTCGAAGATGGAGACGGCGCCGTGCTTCTTGCAGAGGTCGATGATGGCCTCGAGAAAGCCCGGCTCGGGAATCACCAGGCCCATGTTCCCCACCACCGGCTCGCAGATCACGGCGGCGATGCGGCTGCCTTCGGTACGAAAGAGCGCCTCGAGCGCGCCCACGTCGTTGAACGGCAAGGTGAGCGTGGAGCTGGCCGTGGACGCGGGAACGCCGGCCGAGTCGGGCACGCCCAGGGTCATCGCGCCCGAGCCCGCCTTCACCAACAAGAAGTCGGCGTGCCCGTGGTAGCAGCCTTCGAACTTGAGGATCGCGTCGCGGCCGGTGAAGCCGCGAGCAGCCCGCAACGCTGCCATGGTGGCTTCGGTGCCGCTGGATACGGCGCGCACCATCTCCATCGAGGGATAGATGGCGCAGAGCGTCTCCGCGAAGCGCACCTCGAGCTCGGTGGGGGCGCCGAAGCTGGTGCCGTTGGGCAAGGCCTGGCGAATCGCCTCCAGCACCTCCGGATGCGCGTGGCCCAGGATCATCGGGCCCCAGGACCCTATGTAATCCGTGTATTTTGCACCATCTGCACCATACAGATACGCCCCCTCGGCGCGACGGATGAAGACGGGCTCGCCGCCCACGCTGCGAAACGCGCGGACCGGGCTGTTGACTCCGCCGGGGATGACCTTCTGGGCTCGCGCGAACAGCTCTTTGGAAACGGGATCCGACATCGGTACGCTCACTTGGGAATCACGAAGGAATAGCGAAGACGCCCGAATGGGCCTTGAAAAGGAGTGGTTTTCGCCCGCGAGAGCAGACGCACCACGCACGCGCCCTCGGGCGTGCCCTCGTACGGGGGGTCGAGCGCGACGCCCGCCACCGAGCCCTCGTTGGTGAACGAGACGGTGGCGCTACCGGGACCGGTCACGCCGTTGTCGTTTTTGCAGCTCGCCAGCACCGACGACATCTTGTCGAGCGCGGTCTTTCCGGCAGCCGGGCTGAAGGCAGTGGAATCGATGGGCACGTCGGCCGACGCCTTGGCCGAAGCCGACGCCGAAGGAGCCTGCGTGGCGCTGGGCCATGGCATTGCGGTGGGAGCTCCCTGCTGCACCGCGGTCGCGCCCGCCGTGGGCGCGGGCGCAGCGGTACCGGTGGCGCCGGCAGTGGGAGCCGGAGCGGTCGCCGACGAGGACGGCGGCGCGGAAGGCTGCGGTACGTCGGTGAACGCCGGCGGAGGCTCGAACGGCGGCGGCATGGGAACCGACACCGGAACAGTGGGGACCGCCGAAGCGGCGCTCGGCGGCGACTTCGGGGAACCGCTCCCTGCGCTGCCGCGTTTCATGAAGGCGACGAGCCCGACCGCGCCCACGAGGAGGATCATGAGCGCGATCACCG
>JABFRG010001234.1 GCA_013141295.1 Polyangiaceae bacterium | reverse complement strand
CCCGGACGGTCTGCGCGCCGAAGAGATCCGCGAGGCCATTGGCGTCTCCGCCAAGGAGCTGCCGCGTCCGCTGGGCGATGCGCTCGACGGAAAGCGGATTACCAAGAAGGGCCAGAAGCGCGCGACCACCTACTTCGCTCGCCGCGGCAAGTAACGATTCGTCGTCGAGGCGCCGGCGGACGGCGCGTGGGTCGTATGGCGTTCGCGCGATCGAACGCCAGGAGGGAACGGCCCCCGCGCAGTACGCCGGCGTTTCGCATTTTGTGGCTACTTGAGCGCTTTGAGGCGCTCTTCCGCGTGGGTCGCGGTGAGGCTTCGCGGGCGTGCGGTCTGCCAGCGGTCGAGCACGCTCTGATAGAGGGCGCGCGCGCGCTCCAGCTGGTGTCCGACTTCGAGCACCCGCGCCAGCTCGTAGCGAGCGTGCATGGCCGCGAACGGCGACTCGAACACCGTGCAGCTCAGGACCGCGTGCGAGAGGTACGCCTCCGCTTCGGCGCCGCGCCCGGCCAGGGCCAGGGTCTTGCCCATGGCGTAGTCGAACTCCGGTGTCCGCCGGGTCTCCGGAGGCATCGGCTGAAACCCGGGCAAGAGAGCGATGGCGTCGCGCGCCTCCGCCGGCGACTCCGCGAAGTCTCCGTAGAGGATGGCCCAGCGGAATCCCGATTGGCGCTCTCGCTCTTTGCGCCCGTCGCGCTCTTCCTCTTCGCGTAGCCAGGTGCGCCGCGCCTCGTCGAGCTTGGCCTTGTCGTAGAAGCCGGCCCGCGCCATGGGCTTGAAGAACCACGCCGAGGGGTCGGTGCTCCAGGCGTCGGCAGGAAAGCTCACGCGGCGTTCGAGGAAGTTCTTGGCCGCCACCCCGGCACGTCGGACATCGCCGGTCTCCTCGTGAATCTGGGTGAGAATTCGCGCGGCGCGGGCGCGTTCGTCACGCGGGGCGGTGGCCGGAAGTGCCTTCTCCCAGGCCAGAGCCAACGACTCGGCGCGCACGAAGTCGCCCTCGCGGATGGCGAGGAGCACGCGATCTTGGAGCTCGTGCGCGGTCTCGTATTTCGGGTCGAGCAACGCCCACTCGCGCTTCAGCACTTCCTCGACGCTCGCGGTGGGCGCTTCGGTGGCCACCAGCGCCGCCGCCAACGCCGACTGTGCGTCGGGCTCCTTGGCGTCCATGGAGGTCCAGCGCTCGGCGTCGTCCTTTCCGCGGGCGCATGCACCGCTCTGCATGAGCAGCGCGAAGCGGGCCTTCACGCACACGGTGGCAACCGGCGATCCGCGAAGGCAACGATCGTAGTCCTCGAGGGCGGCCTTTCCGTCGCCCAGCAGCGCCGCCGCCCGCGCCCGCGCCGCGTAGCCGGTGATGAACGCGTTGTCGACGCCGAGGCTCTTTCCGTACGCGTCCTTGGCCGCCTCGTAGTCGAACATCTTCTCGCGCGAGAGTCCGAGCCAGTAGAAGATCTCCGCGTCCCGGGGAAAGCGCTTGGTGGCCCGCAGCAGGCGGGTCTGCCACTCCTCGAGGTCACTTGTGGACCGCAGGTACGGCTCGCTCGCGTCCAGCAGCTCGGTGTCGCGGAGGCTCAGCTTGGCGCGGTATTGGAACGCCGCCTGGTAGTGCTCCACGCCGCGCGCCGCGTCGACCTCGAAGGCCAGCAGGGCCAGCTCCAGGTGCGCCGCCGCACACTCCGGATCGAGCTCGGTGGCGCGGGCCAGCGCACGCTCGGCGCGGTCCAGGGCGCCGTCGCGGAAGAGTTGCGTGCCTTCCCGATAGGCCTGCTCCGCCTGCGGGTTGTCCGATACCCGGAGCACGATCGCCGTCGGCTTTCGCCGCAGCAC
This sequence comes from Polyangiaceae bacterium, assembly GCA_013141295.1. Taxonomy (GTDB): domain Bacteria; phylum Myxococcota_A; class Polyangia; order Polyangiales; family Polyangiaceae; genus JABFRG01. The sequence goes on along the minus strand of JABFRG010001234.1, from coordinate 11,719 downwards.
GGCCACCACGCCCACCACCATGAACAACGTCGCCACCGCCAGCCAGGTGGTGCGTCGGCTGCGCCTCGGTCGCGTCGATGGCCGCGGAGCCGTCTCCGCTTCCTCTGGGGGTGTGCTGCGCACCGTGGGCACGCGCGTGGTGGCGAGGAACGCTTCGTCCTCCTTGGTCTCGGTCAGGGGCTTGAGGGTGACGCGATCCGCCTGGATGGTGGTGTGCGAGGTGAACGGCTCGAGCTTCGCCACCACGTGCGCGAGCGAGGGATTGCGAGCCTCGGGCAGCTTCTCCAGGGCCCGATGGATGACGCCTTCCACCACCGGCGGCACGTCCGGGAGCTTGCTCCGGAGCGGGGCGGGGGCATCGCTCAAGATGTTGGCGATGACAGTGACGATGTCGGCGCTCTTCTTCCACGGGCGCTCGCCGGTGAGCACTTCGTAGGCCATGACGCCCCAGGCGAACTGGTCGGTGGCCGGCTCCGTTTCTCCCCCGCGAAGCTGCTCCGGCGCCATGTACGCGGGCGTGCCGATGATCTGCCCGCGGCCGGTGATCACCGCCTCGCTCGCTTCCGGCACCGCGACGTTGCGGGCGATGCCGAAGTCGAGCACCTTGATGACGCCGTCTTTCCGCAGGACCACGTTCTCGGGCTTGATGTCCCGATGCACGAGGCCCGTCGCATGGGCGGCTTCCAGGGCCCACGCAACGTCCACCATCCATCGGAGCCGCTCGGTCCAGGGCACGTCCGGGTGACCCACGAGCTCCCGCAGCGTGCGGCCCTCCACCACCTCCATGGCCAGGTACACGCGCCCCTCGTGCGAGCCCACGTCGTACACGCTCACTACGTTGGGGTGCGAGAGCGAGGCGGCGGCCAGGGCTTCGCGCCGGAGCCGCTTGGCGAAGTCCGGATCCTCCGCCTCCACCAGCACCTTGAGCGCCACCACGCGCTCCAGGCGCTCGTCGCGCGCCCGGTACACGGCCCCCATCCCCCCTTCGCCGAGGACGTCCACGATGGTGTATTGGGCGACCTCGTCACCCGCGCGCAACATCGGCCGATCGTGTCGAGATTGGCGCCGGTCGTCAAATCCCACCTGCCGGAAAGCGAAAGAAATGACGAACTATTCCCGGCCTCTGGCGGTATTTCCCCGGGACCCTTCGGCTGCTCCCGCCTCAGCCGCCCGGATGCCGGCGGAGCAGAGCGCCGGCGTTCGAAAGGCGCGGAACTTGTTGGCGCTGCACAAAAGGCATGCTATCCCCGGTCTCCCTTCGTTTTCTGCGACTTTTTCCGGAGAGTTTCATGCCGAGCGACGCGATTCAGTGTAAACCCCTCGAGGTCGTTGTAAGCGACCGTGGCATCGAGCGCGCCATCAAGATGCTCAAGCGTAAGCTCGCGTCGGAAGGTGTCCTCCGTGAGCTCAAGATGCGTCGGCACTATATGAAGCCGAGCGTCAAGCGCCGCAAGAAGCAAGCGGAGGCGGCTCGCCGTCGCCGCAAGCGGGCCAAGATCGACCTCGCCCCGCCGAAGAGCCCCTGAGCTCTTCGCGGAAGCGAAGCCCCAACCCATCTCGGCCGCACGTTCTTCGGAGCTTGCGGCCGATGTGCTTTTTGTTGGCGCTGGCGCCCCATTGAGCCGATGCAACGAAAAGGCACTCGGTGGTACGCTCGCCGCCGTGACAACCGCTCTCTTCAAGCGCAGCGCTCCGACGCGCGCATCGCGTTTCCCCCTGTTCAATCCACCGCCGGTCGATCAGGTCGCCATCGAAGAGCGCGTCGCGAATCTCGCGAAGCGTTCCATCAAGAAGGCGTCCAAGGTCGCGGGGCTCAAGCTCTCCATCTCGATGATGGATCTGACGACCCTGGAGGGCAAAGACACCGAGGGAAAGGTTCTCCAGCTCTGTCGCAAGGCGGTGCGCCCCCTCGACTCCGACAGCGATCTGCCGTCGTGCGCCGCCATCTGCGTGTATCCGAATTTCGTACGCATCGCGAAGGACGCGCTCGGCGCCTCCGGCGTGAAGGTGGCGAGCGTCGCCACCGCCTTTCCCAGCGGTCAGTCGCCCCTCGAGATCAAGCTCGACGACGTGCGGCGCGCGGTGGAGTTCGGCGCCGACGAGATCGACATGGTCATCGATCGCGGCGCCATGCTCTCCGGCGACTACGGCAAGGTGTTCGACGAGATCGCCGCCACCAAGGAGGCGTGCGGTCCGGCGCACCTCAAGGTCATCCTCGAGACCGGTGAGCTCGGCTCCTACGACGTCGTGCGCAAAGCGAGCGATCTCGCCATCGCCGCCGGCGGCGACTTCATCAAGACCTCCACCGGCAAGGTGCAGCCGGCCGCCACCTTGGGCGTCACGCTGGTGATGCTGGAGGCCATTCGCGATCACTTCTACGCCACCGGCACCCGCATCGGCATGAAGCCGGCGGGCGGCGTGCGCACCGCCAAGCAGGCGCTGCAGTACCTGGTGGTGGTCAAGGAGACGCTGGGCGATCCCTGGCTCACCCCCGACCTCTTTCGCTTCGGTGCGAGCGCGCTCCTCAACGACGTGCTCATGCAGCTCGAGAAAGAGCGCACCGGTCTCTACCAAGCCTCCGAAGACTTCTCCAAGGATTGACCATGAGCGACATCACCAAGGGAGCGCCGGGCGTTCCCCAAGCCGGCACCCCGGCCTCCTTCGCCCTCGATTTCGGCAAGGCCTGGGAATACGCGCCGGCGCCGGAGTCTCCGGACCACGTCAAGATCGCCCCCAAGTACGAGCTGTTCATCGGCGGCAAGTGGACCGCGCCGCAGAGCAAGAAGTACTTCGACACCGTCAACCCCGCCACCGAACAGAAGCTCGCCGAGGTGGCCGAAGCCTCCGCCGCCGACGTCGACGCCGCGGTGGTGGCTGCCCGCACCGCCTTCGAGAAGTACTGGGCCAAGATGCCCGGGAAAGAGCGTGCAAAGTACATCTTCCGCATCGCCCGCGCGATCCAGGAGAAGGCCCGCGAGCTGGCCATCGTCGAGACCATGGACGGCGGCAAGCCCATCAAGGAGTCGCGCGACTTCGACATCCCCACCGCCGCCGCGCACTTCTTCTACCACGCCGGTTGGGCCGACAAGCTCGAGTACGCCTTCCACGGACGCAAGGCGCGGCCGCTGGGTGTGGCCGGGCAGATCATCCCCTGGAACTTCCCGTTCCTCATGGCCGCTTGGAAAATCGCTCCGGCGCTCGCGTGTGGCAACACGGTGGTGCTGAAGCCGGCGGAGACCACGCCGCTCACCGCGCTCCTGCTCGCGCAGATCATCGAGGAGTGCGAGCTGCCGCCGGGTGTCGTGAACATCGTCACCGGCGCCGGCGCCACCGGCGCGGCCCTGGTGGACCACCCGGGCATCGACAAGATCGCCTTCACCGGCAGCACCGCGGTGGGCAAGCGCATCCAGCGCGCGGTGGCCGGCACCAAGAAGCGCCTGACCCTGGAGCTCGGCGGCAAGGCGGCGAACATCGTGTTCGCCGACGCGCCCATCGACCAGGCCATCGAGGGCATCGTCTCCGGCATCTTCTTCAACCAGGGGCACGTGTGCTGCGCCGGCTCGCGCCTCCTGCTGGAAGAGAGCGTGCACGACGTGGTGATTCGCAAGCTCAAGGACCGCATGGCCACCATGCGCCTGGGCGATCCCCTCGACAAGAACACCGATATCGGCGCCATCAACTCCAAGGCGCAGCTCGAGCGCATCAAGGAGCTGGTGGCCAGCGGTGAGCTGGAAGGCGCCGAGCGGCACTCGCTCGCGTGCACCATTCCCGAGAAGGGCTACTGGTTCCCGCCGACCTTCTTCACCAACGCCGGGCAGGCCTTCCGCATCGCCCGCGAAGAGATCTTCGGACCGGTGCTCACCATCATGACCTTCCGTACGCCCGACGAGGCCATCGAGAAGGCCAACAACACCATGTACGGCCTCTCCGCCGGCGTGTGGACCGACAAGGGCTCCAAGATCTTCCACATGGCGACGCAGCTGAAAGCGGGCGTGGTGTGGGGCGATACGTTCAACAAGTTCGATCCCAGCTCGCCCTTCGGCGGCTTCAAAGAAAGCGGCTTCGGCCGCGAGGGCGGGCGCCAAGGCCTCGGCGCCTACGTCGAGGTGGAGTGATGGAAAAGAAGCGTACCCAGGTGGAAGAAGGCGCGCCGGCTTCGGCTGCGAGCCCCGGCGTGAAGACCGGCGAGCTCGCCGTGCGCGACGTGCCGTCGTCGACGGACGTCGCTAGCGCCCGCGTGCGGGTCAACAAGGCCTACAAGATGTACGTCGGGGGCGCCTTCGTGCGGTCCGAGTCGGGCCGCTACACGCAGGTGCACGGCAACGGCGCCGGCGCCGATCCAGAGACCGTCAACGTGCCGCGCGGCTCCCGCAAGGACGTCCGGGACGCGGTGCTGGTGGCCAAGAACGCCGCCGACAAGTGGGCCGCCCGCAGCGCCTACAACCGCGGGCAGATCCTCTATCGCCTGGCCGAGGTCACCGAGTCGCGCACGCCGGAGCTCGTCGAGTCTTTGGTGCGCGCCGGCTCGTCACCCGCCGATGCCGCCCGCGAAGTGGCCGCCGCCGTGGACCGCACTGTGTTCTACGCGGGGTTCTGCGACAAGATCTCGTCGCTCTTCTCCTCGCACAACCCCGTGAGCGGCCCGCACTTCGGCTTCACCATTCCGAACCCCATGGGTGTGGTCGGCGTGGTGGCGCCGGATGCGCCCTCGCTCTTGGGGCTGGTCTCCACCATTCTGCCCATCATCGCCACCAGCAACGTGGTGGTGGCCACCGCCAGCGAGACCGATCCGCGCACTGCGATCGTGTGGAGCGAGTGCCTCGCCACCAGTGATCTGCCGGGCGGCGTCGTGAACATCCTCACCGGACAAGCCGCGGAGCTGGCCCCCCAGCTGGCCAAGCACCGGGAGGTCATGGCCTTCGACGGCACCTTCGGACCCAAGGCCACCGAGCTCCGCGCCGAGCTCGAGCGGCTCGGCGCCGACAGCGTCAAACGGGTGAAGACGCGCTCCAACTTGTCCACCGGCGAGTGGTTCGACGATCGCAAGGGCCAAGGGATCGCCTGGGTCGAGCGCTATATCGAGTCGAAGACCGTGTGGCACCCGGTCGGCGTCTGACACGTTCCGGTCCGCTCCCGCATCGAAGGAGAACCATGGCCAACATCCACAACTTCGAAGTGAAGACCATCGACGGTGCCAGCAAGTCGCTGGCGGACTACAAGGGCAAGGCCCTCGTCATCGTCAACGTCGCCTCGCGCTGCGGCCTCACGCCCCAGTACGCCGGCCTCGAGGCGCTGCAAAAGGAGTTCGGGCCCCAAGGCTTCGCCGTGCTCGGCTTTCCCGCCAACGAGTTCGGCGCCCAGGAGCCGGGCACCGACGCCGAGATCAAGACCTTCTGCTCCACCAGCTACGACGTGTCGTTCGACATGTTCTCCAAGGTGAAGGTGAAGGGCGACGGCATTCACCCGCTCTTCGCGGCGCTCACCGGCGACGAGAAGCACGGCGGCGAGATCAAATGGAACTTCAACAAGTTCCTCGTCGACAAAGAGGGCAACGTGGTGGGCCGCTTCGAGCCGCAGGTGGAGCCCTCGAATCCCGACTTCCGCACGGCGATCCAGAAGACGCTCGTCTAGCCCGTTCTCTCCACCGCGCGCCCGCGCCGGTTTCCTGGATCGCCCGGGAGATCTCGCGGGCGCCTTCGTTTCTGCGCACTCCAGGGGTAAACGAGAGTTTCTCGCCCTCGGCATACTGAACAGGTGTATAGTTTGTCCCGCATGAAACAGGATTGCATCGAGGTCCGCGGCGCCCGCGAGCACAACCTCAAGAACGTTTCACTCCAGATTCCCAAGCACGCCCTCTCGGTGTTCACCGGCGTGTCCGGAAGTGGCAAGTCGTCGCTCGCCTTCGACACCCTCTACGCCGAGGGGCAGCGCCGCTACGTCGAGAGCCTCTCGTCGTATGCGCGGCAGTTCCTGGGGCAGATGGAGAAGCCCAAGTACGACTCCATTCGCGGGCTCTCGCCCACCATCGCCATCGAGCAGAAGGCCGCCTCCAACAACCCGCGCTCCACCGTGGGCACGGTCACGGAGATCTACGACTACCTGCGCGTGCTCTTCGCGCGCTTCGGGGTGCAGCACTGCCCGCAGTGCGGTCGCCCGGCGGAAGGGCAGACCACGCAGCAGATCGTCGACGCGCTCCTGGAGCTGCCCGAGGGCACCCGGGTGGTGCTGCTCGCGCCGGTGGTCGAGAACCGCAAGGGCGATCACGCGCGGGTCTTCGAGCAGGCCAAGGAGAACGGCTTCCAGCGCGTGCACGTGGATGGTCGCACCCTCGATCTCTCGGAAGAAGAGCCCAAGCTCGACAAGAAGTCGAAGCACGACATCGCCTACGTGGTGGACCGCCTGGTGGTGCAGAAGAGCGCGCGGCCGCGCATCACCGACTCGGTGGAGCTGGCCCTCAAGTGGGGCGAAGGCGTTCTGCGCGCGCTCGTCGGCACCGGGGCCGAGAGCCGCGTGTTCAGCCAGAAGCGCGCCTGCGTCCACTGCGGCATCTCCTTCGCCGAGCTCTCGCCGCAGAGCTTCTCGTTCAACGCGCCCATGGGCGCCTGCGCCGACTGCAACGGCCTCGGCTCGCGCCCGGAGATGGATCCCGAGCTGCTGGTGCCGGATCCGGAGAAGAGCATCGGCGACGGCGCCATCGCTCCCTGGGCGGCGGCCATCACCCGCGCCGAAGGCTGGAAAGCCGAGACGGTCATGGGGGTCCTCGAGGAGCTCGACATCCCCCTCGACGTGCCCTGGAAGAAGCTTCCGAAGGAGCAGCGCGACGCCGTGCTCACCGGCAATCGCCGGGGCAAGCGGGTGTGGGAAGGGCTGCAGCCGCAACTGATGCGGCGCTTCCTGAGCACCACCAGCGACGACATGAAGGCCTACTACCTGCGCTTTCTCTCGGACAAACCGTGTGGTCGCTGCGGCGGCTCCCGGCTCCGCGAAGAGAGCCGGGCGGTGCGCATCGGCGACATGACCATGGAGCGGCTCACCCAGGTGAACATCCGCGAGGCCAAGGCCTGGGTCGATCGCATGCCGGTGCCCAAGTCGGTGCGCGAGATCGCCGAAGATCTGTTTCGGGAGATCGAGAATCGTCTGGGGTTTCTCCTCGACGTCGGCCTCGACTACCTCACGCTGGCCCGCGGCGCCTCCACGCTCTCCGGCGGCGAGAGCCAGCGCATCCGGCTTGCCTCGCAGATCGGCTCCGAGCTCACCGGGGTGCTCTACGTCCTCGACGAGCCGTCCATCGGTCTCCACCAGCGCGACAACCTGCGGCTCCTGCAGACGCTCCTCAAGCTCCGCGATCTCGGCAACACCGTGATCGTGGTGGAGCACGACGAGGACACCATTCGCGCCGCCGATTTCGTGGCCGACTTCGGTCCGCTCGCGGGCGAGCATGGGGGCCGCGTGGTGGCCCAGGGCAGCGCCGAGAGCCTGCAAAACCAGCCTGAATCCATCACCGGCGCGTTTCTCTCCGGGCGCCGCGCCATCCAGGTTCCGGACAAGCGCCGGCCCGGCAACGGCGCGTTCATCGAGGTGGTGGGCGCGCGCGAGCACAACCTGAAGAACGTCGACGTGAAGCTGCCGCTGGGCACGCTCACCGCGGTCACTGGCGTCTCCGGGGCAGGGAAGTCGACGCTGATCAATCGCATCCTCCTGCCGGCGCTGGCGCGCAAGCTCCACGACTCGCGGCTCGTTCCCGGAGCCCACACCCGCATCAAGGGCCTCGAGCACCTCGACAAGGTGATCGCCATCGACCAGCAGCCGATCGGCCGCACTCCGCGGTCGAACCCTGCCACCTACGTGAAGGTGTTCGATCACATTCGCAACGTGTTCGCCAAGACCAAGGAGGCCCGCGCCTATGGCTACGACGCCGGGCGCTTCTCCTTCAACGTGAAGGGCGGACGCTGCGAGGCGTGCGGCGGCGACGGCCTCAAGACCGTCGAGATGCACTTTCTCCCGGACGTGTACGTCACCTGCGACGAGTGCCACGGCAAGCGCTTCAACGAGGCCACGCTCCGCGTGCGCTTCAAAGACAAGACCATCGCCGACGTGCTCACCATGAGCATCGACGAGGCGCTCGCGCATTTCTCCGCCCACCGGGAGATCGTCCGCGCTCTGCAGACGCTGGCCGACGTGGGCCTCGGCTACATGCGCCTGGGGCAGCCTTCGCCCACGCTCTCCGGCGGCGAGGCGCAGCGCATCAAGCTCGCCCGCGAGCTCTCCAAGGTCGCGACGTCTCGCACGCTGTACGTCCTCGACGAGCCCACCACCGGCCTGCATTTCGCCGACATCGAGCGGCTGGTGGACGTGCTCAACCGCCTGGTCGCCGCCGGCAACACGGTGCTGGTCATCGAGCACAACCTCGACGTCATCAAGTGCGCCGACTGGGTCGTGGACCTCGGTCCCGACGGCGGCGAGTCCGGCGGCTACATCGTGGCCGAAGGCACGCCCGAGGCCGTCGCGGCCAACCGCAAGAGCATCACCGGTGAGTGGCTGGCGAAGGTGCTGAAGCCGCACCCGGCTCCGAAGCGCGCGCCCGTCGTCGCGGCGCCCGCGAAGAAGAAACGGGGCACCGAGCTCCGGGCTTAAGGTCCCGACTTACTTCTTGCCCAGGCGCTTCTTCATCGCCGAGAGCTCGTCGTCCACTTCCTGCTCCCGTCGCTTTTCCTTGGCGACGGCCTCGGCGGCGCGCGCTTGGGCCTCGGCATCGCGCTTCTTCCGTTCGCTGGTGAGGCGGGCCTTGAGGGTAGCGATGCTCTCGGCGTCCTCGCTCGGGGGCGCGGGCTCGTCCTCGTCGGCAGCGCGAGATGACTCCGCCGGCTCGTCGTCTTCCTTGCCGAAGAGCGCGTTGCCGAGGGTATTCCCCACGTTGCGAAGGCTCTGGCCGGCCTGCTTCACCGCTGCCCGAGCCGCCTGCTTCCCTTGCTCGACGGCGATCTCGGCGGCCTTCTCGGCGGCCTTCTTGGCGGCCTTTTCCTGGATTTCTTCGGTCTTCTTCTGGACCTTGTCCATGAAGTCCTTCAGCAGGCTCATGAACGAAGCATAGCGCGCCGCGACGCGGGAATCATCGCGACGTTCATGACGCCCTGCGTAATCGCCGCCTCACGGAACGAGCACGGTGCCCACGCTGCCCGGCTCGGACACGGCCCGGAACAGATCGCCCTCGGCCAGCTTGCCGACGATGAACACCTGCTTCACGCCCTGGGCGATGGCAGCGAACGCCTCTTCGAGCTTCGGCACCATGCCCTTGGTCACGCCGCCGGTCTTGATGGCGTCCTCCGCCTCGGCCCGCCCCAGCCGCGCGATACGCGACGAAGGGTCCTTGATGTCGCGGAGCACGCCCGGCACGTCGGAGATGAGCACCAGGCCCTCGGCGCCCAGCTTCACGGCGACACCGTTGGCGACGGTGTCGGCGTTGATGTTGTAGACCTGCCCCGTCGCGTCGGCGCCCAGGCACGCCAGCACCGGCATGAAGCCGGCGTCGAGGAGCAGCGAGAGCAGCGCTTCGTTCACCCCGGTGACGTCGCCCACGAAGCCGAAATCCACCGGCTCCGGGCCGTGCTCGGGCACCACCTTGGGGGGCCGGCGCTCGGCGGCGATGGCCAGGCTCGAGGCGCCGTGGAGGCCCACCGGCCGGGCCCCGGCGCGCACCAGCGCCGCGCACAGGTCGACGTTCATCTTCCCGGCGACCACCATCTTCATCACGTCGAGGGTGGCCTCGTCGGTCACCCGCCGTCCGGACACGATGACCGGCTCCTGCCCGAGCTTCTTCTGCAGCGCCGTGGCCTGGGCCCCGCCGCCGTGCACCAGCACTGCCCGGGAGACCCGCGCCAGATCCTTGGCGAGGACGTGCACCGCCGGGCTCGCCACCACCTCGCCGCCCAGCTTCAGGACGATGCCACCGCTCACGGGTAGCCGCCCGGGTCTTCGAAGGTGGTCTTCTCGTCGAGGCCCAGCATCAGGTTCATGGACTGGATGGCCTGGCCGGCGCCGCCCTTGATGAGGTTGTCGGTGACCGAGAAGCAGGCCACCGCGCGCAGGCCGCCGGTGACGTCGCCACACTGCAGCCCCACCTCGGCGTGGTTGGTGCCGCTCACCGCCACCACCTCCGGCAGGCCCTTCTTGGGCACCCGTACGAGCGGCTCCTTGGCGTAAAATTCCGTGTAAAGCGCATGCAGCGCTTCGGCCGAGGTGCCGGCATCCACGTGCGCGAAGCAGGTGGCGAAGATGCCGCGGGAGAGGGGCGCGCTCACCGGCACGAAGCGCAGCGAAAGATCCTGGGCGCCGGCCTCGGTGAGCGTCTGCACGATCTCGGGGATGTGCTGGTGGTCGAGGGGCTTGTAGGTGCGCAGGTTCACCGCCCGCACCGGGTGGTGGGTGCCGGCGGAGGGCGCGATGCCGCTGCCGGAGGAGCCGGTGATGCCCACCACTTCGACCGGTCCGCGCAGGAGGCCCTTCTTGGCCAGCGGGAGCAGCGCGAGCTCGATGGTGGTGGCGAAGCAGCCGGGCGAGGCCACGTACTTGGCGGTGCGGATGGCCTCTCGGTGGAGCTCCGGCAGGCCGTACACGAAGGTCCCGTCGAGCTTCTCCGGACACGGGTGCTCGGCGCCGTAGTAGCGCTTGTACACCGCGGCGTCGCGGAGCCGGAAATCGCCCGAGAGGTCGACCACGCGTGCGCCGGTGGCCATGAGCGCCGGCATCTTGGTGGCGGAGACCTTGTGGGGCAGCCCGAGGAGCACCACGTCCATGCCCTGGGCCGCCTCCTCCGGCGAGAGCCCCTGGAACACCTGGTCGGTCTGACCTTCGAGGTTCGGGTGCACCGTGGAGAGCGGCTCCCCGATGAAATCCACCGAGGCCACGCGGACCAGCTCCACGTCCGGATGGACCAAGAGTCGCCGAATCAGTTCGCCACCACCGTATCCGCTGCCGCCGATGACTGCGGCTTTGAAGCGCTTCGCCATGGGCGCGGAGGGTAGTCCTTCGGCCGCACGGATTCAACGTGCTCCGCCGGCGGCGCGATCTGGCCCACGAACCTGCGTGGAGGCCTGGGCGGCGCGCGAAAACGGGCTTATCGTTCTGCCTCTATGAATGCGACCACGGCGAGCACCGGTGACGACGCAGCGGCATGGCTCCAGGGCCGGGAGAAGGAGCTGGAGACGGCGGTGGCGGAGCTGGTGCGCCTCAATTCCTTCACCGAGCACGTGGAGGGGGGCAACGCCGTCGGGGAGCTCCTGCGCACCTTCCTGACCATGCCCGGGCTCGGCGTGGAACGCGTGAAGAGTGCACGCTTTGCCGACCACTGGGTCTACCGGAGCGAAGGCGTGGCCGCGGCGCCGCCGGTGGCGCTCATCGGCCACCTCGACACGGTGTTTCCGCCAGGCACCTTCGAGGGCTACCGTCGCGACGGCGATCTGGCTCGCGGCCCCGGCGTCCTCGACATGAAGGGCGGCCTCGTGGTGGTGGCGTTCGCGCTGCGCGCGCTCGCCGAGACGATAGGCCTCGGCGCCTTGCCGCCCCTCCGGCTGGTGATCGTGGGTGACGAAGAGGTGGGGTCGCCGGAGGGGCAGGGGATCATCCGCAGCGCCATCGCCGGCGCCGACGCCGCGCTGGTGTTCGAGGCGGGGCGGGCGGGCGACGCCATCATCACGCGTCGCAAGGGCACCGGCGCCATGAC
>JABFRG010000901.1 GCA_013141295.1 Polyangiaceae bacterium | reverse complement strand
CCGCACATGACCGCGCGCGCCAACATCGCCTTCGGCGCCGACCTGCAGGTGCCCGCTGTCGGGCCGTTCGAGGCCGGCCACCACCCGAAGGAGCGTGGTCTTTCCGGCGCCCGACGGCCCCAGGAGCCAGGTCACCCCGGGCTCGGCGCGGAGGCGCACGTCGAGGGAAAAGCGGGCGTCGCGCCGGACCACCGCGTGGAGATCGAGCATCACCGTCGCTCCGGAGGCGCGAGCCTCATCGGCGCCTCCGCGAGAGGCTGCCCAGCGCGAACAAGCACGCGAAGCCGATGCCGGTGAGCCAGAGCGCCAAGCGATTGGCCTCGGCCGCGTCGCCCGATTGCATCGCGTCGTAGATGGCGATGGACGCGGTGCGGGTGCGACCGGGAATGTTGCCGGCGATCATCATGGTGGCGCCGAAGTCGCCCAGCGCTCGGGCAAAGCCCAGCACCACCCCGGCGACGATGCCGGCCCGCGCCAGCGGTAGCTCGATGCTGTAGAATACACGCAACCGGCGTACCCCCAGGGTTCGTGCCACTTCCAGGAGGCTCGGGTCCACCTCGTCGAACGCGGCGCGGCTGGCCTGGAACACCGCCGGGAGCGCGGTGAGGGCAGCGGCGAGCACCGCTCCGAGCTCGGTGAAAGCGATGGGCCCCCCGAAGATGCGCTCGAAGGTGGCGCCGACGGCGCTCCCCGGCCCCAGCGCCGTGAGCAGGTAGTACCCGAGGACGGTGGGCGGGAGCACCAAGGGCACGGTGGTCACCGCCCCCACGATGCGCGCGGCGATGCCCGGCCGGCGGGCCCCGCGATGGGCCAGCGGAATCGCCACCAGTGCCGCCAGGAACGTGGCGAGGAGCGCGATGCGGAAGGAGAGAACCAGCGGGGGCATCGACGCTACGGCCGGAACGCGTGACGGAGCAGGAGCGCCTGCCCTTCGGGGCCGGCGAGGTAGGCGATGAAGGCCTGCTTGCGCGCGGGGTCGCCTTTGCCGCACGCGACGGCCGCCTGCCGGAGCGGCGCATGGAGCGAGACCGGCAAGCGCGGCGCCTCCGGGGCGAGCGACGCGGCGACCAGCGCAGCGTCCACGTGGCCGTCCTTCACCAGCGTGTGCGCATGACCGACGTTGTCCGCGTACACGAGCCTGGGCTCCACCACGGCCCACAGCTTCTTCGCCACGAGCGCTTCCTTGGCCGCTTGTCCGTAGGGCGCGTGCTGTGGCTGCGCGATGGCGATCCGGCGCACCGAAGGGTCCGCCAGATCATCGAGCGTCGCCGCAGCGCCTTTGGCGGGAATCACCAGCGCCAGCTGCCCTTCGGCGAAACGCGCGCGGGTCGCGGCGTCGCACGCGCCACTGTGCACCACTTCGTCCACGAAGCCTTCGGAGGCCGACGCGAACACGTCGTAGGGCGCGCCCTCGGCGATCTGCTTGGCGAGGGTGCCACTGGCGCCGAACACCAGCTCCACGTGCACGTGGTTCTTCTGCTCGTAGAGCGGCGCGAGCTCGGTGAGCAGGGGCCGAAGGTCGGCCGCGGCGGCCACGCGCAGCGAGGGCAAGGGCTCGCTCTTCTTGCAGCCCAACGCACCACCGGCCCAGCCGCTGGCAGCGAGCGATAGGACCACCATCGCAGACGAGGCGGGCGAGCTTTTGAACGACGGAACGCGCATGGCGCCGGCAGTCTATCGCGGCAATCGTCATGACCTCGGACGATTTGTTCGTAAGCCGTGGCGCGCGCGTCCATTGACCTGGGCATGCGAGCTTTCATCGTCCCTTCGCTCTCCCTCTTCTTCGTGCTCGGCTCCCTTGCTTGCTCCAGCGACGGAGGCACATCGAGCTCCTCCGGTGGCGGCTCCTCCGGCAGCAGCGGGAGCAGCGGCACCGCCTTCGCCTGCGGCAGCGAGACGTGCAATCCGTCCACTTCGTACTGCTCGCTCACGCCCCAAGGGAAGGAGCTGGTGGCCAGCGGTTGCAAGCCCTTCCCCACCGGCTGCAAGGCGCCGAAGGTGGACTCGAGCTGCCAGCCGCGCGATCCGTCGGAGTGCGCCATGGCCGGCCGTCCGGTGTCGGAGTGTCTCGACGTGCCCAAGGAGTGCAGCGCGCAGACCACCTGCGACTGCATCTTGAAGTCCAAGGACTGCCCGCAGAGCGGGACCATCCTCAGCAGCTGCAAGGGCAAGAACGACCAGGTCTCCCTCGCCTGCTACCGCGGCTAGGGAGGTGTCCCTAGTCTCGGCTCCGCGTCGGCGAAAACGCCGCCTTTTTCGCGCCTTCTGCGTTGTTCGTCGTCGACGTAGCAGAAGTACGGCTCCTCCTCTCGCCTTGAAGGCACGAGAAAAATCGACGTTTCGCCTCGGTCCGGAGAACTAGGGACACCCCCTAGCGGATTTTTGCGACGTGAGCGGTACCGAGGTGCGGTGTGAATCGCGCGCCTCGACATCGCTGTCCGACCCTCTGTGAATGAACGGTTACGCGCGTCGCAGATCGCCGACCTTCTGCGACCGGCGACCGAGCGCCAGGCCGGTGGCGAAGCGGCCACCGCCGTGGCACGTGCGATGCACTCCGGCTCGCGCGCCGCACAACGCGGCCTCTCGAAGGAGTACGTCGTGCGCATTCACTATCTTGCTTGCTTGGTCCCCACCCTCTTTCTCGGCTGCACCTCGGCCACGTCCACCGACGTCAAGACCTCGGGCATCAGCGCCGACTACGGGGTGACCACGTTCGAGGGCACGACCCAGGCGTCGGTCCGCGCCACCTTCACCATCGGCAGCACCTACCTCGATCTCCAGGGTGGCGATGCCGCGTACTGCGACGGCGTCGTCTTGAACCGCGAGAAGAACGTGCTCGGACAGATCGAGTACACCGGTTCGCTGCCGCGCAAGGCCGTCGGGCAGACCTATACGTTCGAGCTGCGCCGAAGCGGCGAGACGCTTCGCAGCACCGTGAACCAGCCCGCCTCCTTCACCGTCGCCGCGCCCACCCAGGGTCAGGACCTGAAGGTCGGCACCAGCGCCACCGTCCGCTGGTCCGGCACCGGCAACGAGACGCGCGTCACCATCGGGCAGAGCGAATGCCTCGACACCGCCTGGGTCGACGCGCCGGCCACCGCCACCGAGGCGACGCTCCCCGGCGACAAAATCCACTTCGCCCAGGGAAAGACCGGCCCGTGCAACTCGGCCACGTTGAGCGTTTCGCGCAACGTCCAAGGCGTTGGCTCCTCGAGCTTCAAGAGCGTGTCGATCAAGGCGACGAACATCGCCGAGGTGCCGGTGCACGTGGTGCCCTGACGACCCGCGTGTATTGCACATCCATTTTGCGCCAACGCAGTGGGCGGGAATCGTCCGCTCATTGTCCGCACGAACATGGCTTTCTCGTCGGTAGTTTGCTAAGGAGGTCGGCATGCATCGCGCGACTTCACTGAAGCTGGTTCAGGGGGAAGACAAGAGCGCACGACAGACCACATCTCGCCCGGTGTCGGGCGTCTGGGAAGTCGAACCGAAGCGCGCCCCGACGCTGGTGGAGACCGCCGCCGATGCCGCCTGGGCGCCCAGCGAGCCGCGCGAGCCGCGCGAGCAGGCGCGTCAGTCCGCACGCCGCTGCGACTGGGGCTGAACGCGCGAACGGCTGCCGGTGGGCGAAGCCTGCGTGGCGCGGTGCGGCGCGACGAAGTTGGATGAGGTTCGCTGGCGGAGTGACGATGGACGGCGCAAGCTTTCCATGTGAGCCGCTTTCGGCTCACCCACGGAGGGAGCTGTCGTGGTCCTCCCCAATTCGAAGTTCGTCGCACTGGTCCTCGCAACCTTTCTCGGCATGAGCGCCCGCACACTGGGCAGCGCAGCCAGCGGAACACTGCCGTCGCCCGCCCCGGATCGCACGCCCGCCGGCAACGGCGCGACCCGGACCGGCCCAGCCGCGTGCCCGCCGGGAATGCAGCTCGCGCAAGGGAGCTACTGCCCGGAGGTGGAGCACACCTGCAAGGCGTGGATGGATCCGCCGCCCTATCAGAACCTTCGCTGCAGCGTGTACGCCCCCACCGCGCGCTGCACCAAGCCACGGGTCGAAAAGCGCGTGTGCGTCGATCGCGAGGAGCACATCGACGCCGGCGAGACGCTGCCCACCGTGAGCGTGTCGTTCGTCGACGCCAAGGCCACCTGCGCCAAGGAGGGCAAGCGCCTGTGCAAGGAAGACGAGTGGCAGTTCGCCTGCGAGGGCGAGGACATGCGCCCCTACCCGTACGGCTTCAACCGCGACTCCTCCGCCTGCAACATCGATCAGACCAAGCTCGGCACCATCGGCAACCTGCGCGATCTCCGCGCGCCTGCCACCGCCTACGAGCGCTGCCTCAGCCCCTTCGGCGTCCACAACATGACCGGCAACGTGGACGAGTGGGTCGAACGAGACGGCGCGCACCCGTCGGTGCTCCACGGCGGATGGTGGCTCCCGGGTCGCAATCGCTGTCGCGCCACCACCGCCGAGCACGGCCCCGACTACACCGCCAAGCAAGTGGGCTTTCGCTGCTGCAAGGACGCCGCGCCGTAACTACAGCTCTTCGGAGACGGTGCCGAGAATGGGCCCGAGGTTCTTCGTCACGTCGGCGAAGCCGGTGGACGGGCCGCAGCTCAGGGCGTTCTCCAGCACGAACGTGGTGAGCGCGCTGACCGCTTTGTGGGCGTCGGCCGGCGGCAGATCGTCCGCGCCACAGCCATCCGTCCCCAGGCGGAGAAGAAGGTCGGGGACGAAGATGCCGGCGTCCTTCGCGATGTTGAGGAGACCGCCGTTCTCCTTTCCGGTCTCGCAGATGTCGCTGAAGGCGAGGTGGCCAGCTCGCGCGAGCACGGCGAAGCGTTTGCTCTTGGGCGAGCTCGCGAAGCCGTCGGCCTGGGACTTGGGGACGACCACGGTGTCGCGCTCGGCGCTCAGCACGAGCGTGGAGACGAGGTCCGGGGAAGCCGTGGTGCCGCCCGCCGCCATGGGAATCCGCACGCGAATGCCTGCACGCGTGAAGCGGGCCGCGGCACCTCCGCCGGCGCTGTGTCCCACGGCCCCGAGCTTGCCCAGATCGGCCGACGTGCCGAGAAACGAGACCTCCGCTGCGCGGGCCGCGATGGCGTCGAGGAGCACGTTGGAGTTGGCGCCGAAGTCGGCGTTGAAGCTCACATCCAGCTGCAGCGCGTCCGCCAGCTTGAGCTTCGGGTGGTCGGTGGCGACCACGATGAAGCCCCGGCTCGCCCAGTGGGTCATCTGCGAGAGGCTCTGTGTGCGGAAGCCGGCGGTGCCGTGGAAGAAGACGATGGTCGGGTACGGACCATGCGCCGCGTCGATGGGGAGGCCCTCGAAGCAATCGCAGACCTGCTTCGGGGCTTTCTCCGGGGGGATCTTCGCGGCGTCCTCCGGGGAGAGCTGATCGCGGAGATCATACACCTTGTTCGCCCCGGCGGTGCCGGGCGCCGACGGATACCAGACTTCGTGAACCAGGCCGCCGACGGTCACGGTCTTTGCGCCCACGGCCCACGGGCCTTTCGCGCCGGGATCGGCGGGCACCGGAAGACCCGGCCGTTCGCAAGGTTTGCCTCCCGCGTCCCCCGCGGTCGCAGCGTCCGCCCCGGCGTCTGGCGGCGGCGTGGCGGAGGAGGAAGAGCAGCCGGAGACGAGCACACCCACGAGGAGCCAAGTCCTTCGATCCATGAGCTTCATCGTACGCGACGCGGCTCGCCGCAGCTCGTTTGAGCACGAACGACCAAACTTCGCGCACTTAGCTCATCGGAAAGCCCTTTGGGGCCGATTTCGCTTGGTCGACCGAAAAAGGTCGAGTACGCCCGCCGCATGTTTGGCAGTACCCGCGGTTCGTACCTCGCGGCTTCGCTCGTCGTAATCGGTGTAGCTTGCACCCGTTCCGAGCCGCAGACGCTCACTCTCTCGTCGGCGCTGGTGGAGCGCCCCACGCAGAGCGTCGGTACCCCACCCGTCGAAGGAGCTACGCCCAGTCCCGCCTCGCTCGCCTCGCCTTCGGGCAACGCGGCGCCCGCTGCTTGCCCCGAGGGCATGGTGATGGTGGAGGGTGAGTACTGCCCCGAGGTGGAGCACAAGTGCCTCGAGTGGATGGACCCGCCGGGCACCAAGTACGCGCAGTTTCGCTGCGCGCGCTACGCCAAGCCCGCGGTGTGCAAGGGCGAGAAGGTGCACAAGCGCTTCTGCATCGACAAGACCGAGCGCACGTCGGCCACGGTGGGCAACGCCGGCAGCAAGACGCCCATGAACTTCGTCTCCTTCAACAGCGCCCGCACCACCTGCGAGAGCGTCGGCGCGCGGGTGTGCAAGGAGAGCGAGTGGCAGTTCGCCTGCGAGGGTGAAGAGATGCGCCCCTACCCGTACGGCTGGGAGCGCGACGCCACCGCCTGCAACACCGACATCTTCGATCACCTCATGAGCAAGGGTCACCTGGCCGATCATCGTTCCGAGGCCGGCTCGCACGCCCGGTGCGCCAGCCCGTTCGGCGTCATGGATCTCGCCGGCAACATGGAAGAGTGGGTCGCCGCCGACGGCAACAAGTTCGGCTGGAAGCAGGTCATGAAGGGCTCTTGGTGGATTCCCAGCCGCCACGCCTGCAGGCAATTCCAGGTGGGCCACGGCCCCGAATACGGCGGCGCCGAGACCGGCACCCGCTGCTGCAAGGACGCCCCGTAGTCCTGCGGGCGGAGGGAATAGCGCCGCGGTGGGTGCGCGTTCTCGTTTACCTTATGCGCATGAATCGAAAGGTCGCCGGTGCTGCGGTACTGATCGCAGCGTGCAAGACCGCCACTGCCCCGGAAGCGGCGCGAGCACCGACCGTGGACGCCAGCGCACCGGCGCCCGCGGTCAGCAACGCCAAGGCCACCGCCAGCGCGACTTCGACGGCCGCCGCAACGAGTAGCGGCGCCCCGGCGAGCGAGCCCGCGCTCGCCTGGGGAGCTCGACCGAGCCGTGACGGGGCCTTGTTTCCGGTGGCCGACGGCATGTGCATTCACATGGAGTCGTGGGCCGTCGACAACGCCGTGCTCCTCACCTACGGAAGCGGCGCCGGCCCCTGGACGCGCGGCGGACGGGTGTCGATCGCGCGCTTCTCGCCCAGCGGCCTCGACGTGGGTGACGCAGCGCTGGCGGGCTTCGACGACGGCAAGGACCCCCGATTCACTGCGCTACAGCGCGTCGGTGGCACATACCCTTCGCGGCTATGGGCGATCAGCGAGCAGTCCGGACGCATGTACAACGCTGTCGACGTACTGACCCGCACCGATGGATCGTGGAAGGTGGCGCTGCCGGGAATGGCGCCGGCGCCCCGCAACCGATGGAGCCCCCAGACCTGGAAAGACGGCGCGCTGGTCTTCCTCGAAGCGAGCGGCCAAGGTGACGTGCGCGATGGAACGATGCTCCGCGCCATCGCGGTGGGCGGCAGCGCGCCGAAGCTCCCCACCGCGCTCGCCTACCCCGGCACGAACGCGCGGATCGTCCGCGCGCTCCCGACCGGCGAAGTCTTCGTGCTCATCGCCGGCAAGGCCACCACCGTTCGCTACACCCTCGACGGTACCAAGACCGTGGACGCCACCATGGCCACCGGCGATTTCGAGGCGAACCTCCACGTGCTCGCCGCGGACGCGGTGTACCTGAGCGCCGGGCCGGCACTCCGGCGCCTCGACGGCACGGCGTTCCGCGATACGGCGCTGGGCACCGCCGCCACCGCGAAGAACGCCGCCATCCGCGAGCTCTCGCGGGATCCGGAGGGCAACCTCTGGGCGGTGCTGGAGGGCGGAGGCATTCTCGTGGAGAAGAAGAGCGGCGGCGTCGAGGACCGCGGCCTCGGTGAGCCGGTGTTCCTCGGCGCGGGCGCCGTCGGCTATCTGACCGGTCGCTCACTGGCCGGGGTGGAGGGCGGCGATCCGTGGGCCGTGGGCAAGAGCGGCAAGGTCTACCGATACGACGGCACCAAGTGGACGCCGGTGGAGATGCCTGCCCCACCCTGGTCGATGGGTGCAAAGTACAACGCCGTGCGCGTGCTCTGGACCGGCAAGAACGACGTCTTCGTGAACGCCGAATACGGCGAGAAGGGCGCCGGCTGGAAGACCCCGGAGCGCTACCGCGCGGTGCTCCGCTCGGTGCGTCCGAGCGAGGTACTGCGGTGCAACGAGCCGCTCGGCGAGGCGGCGCCGGCCAGCAGCGGACGAGGCTTCCGCAGCTGGCCGCCGCTGGCGACCGACGCCTGCACCACGCCGTTCCTGGTGGTGTTCGGGGAGGACGGCACGAAGAAGGTGAACGGAAAGTACCCGCGCATCGAGGCGCAGCTGAAGGCGCATCCGGAGCTCGGTACGCGCTTCACCGCCATGGACTTCACGAGCGGCGGACGCAAATGGATGGGCCTCCCCGTCAAGAGCCGCGCCGATGGCCTCAAGATCGCCGAGCTCCTGGGCAACAAGCTGGGTGAACGCCCGGAGGTGGTGTGCGGAACCCCGCCCAGCCCCGAGACCCACGAGTGGAGCTACGAGTAATACCTCGACGCGCTCCGCAAGAAGACCCCGGGCACGGGAAGACTAGGGGCGCCTTCGCCATCCCGACTGCGCCGCCAGCGCGGCCGCGTAGTCACGAACCTTGGGAAGCGGATAAGGCGCCAGATCGACCGGCACCTCGCGGACGAGCTCGAATCCCGAGGGGCTCGGGGCGAACACCAGCGCGCGCATGGCAACGCCGGCGCGACCGGCATCGCGAAGCGCACGGGCGAAGTCCGGATCGTGGACGGAGCTGGGGCGCACGCCCATCACGTCGGCGCGCTGCACCGTGAACACGATGGTGGCCCGCCCACCGGCGCGGACGATGCGCGCCAGGGCTCGGGCATGGCGCGCGGCGCGCTCGCTGTGCGAGTCCGGGAAGTAACCGAAGCCGTCCGGATAGACCAGATGACAGTTCTTCACCTCGAGCCAGTGCTCGGCGCCGCTTGCATGCTGCATCCAGAAGTCGACCCGATGGCCGGGCCCGTGGGTCCGCTCGGGCGCGAGCGTCACCACGTCCTCGAACCCCGCGATGGCCTTGGCCTCCAGCGCGGCGCGCACCATGCGGTTCGGGAGAATGGTGTTGGCGCCGATGAGGGTGCCGTCGATCTCCGAAAGCTCCCAGGTGTAGCGGAGCTTGCGACCGGGCTTGTCGGCGTCGCTCAGCCACACCTTGGCGCCGGGCCGAACCATGCCTTCCATGCGTCCGGAGTTCACGCAGTGCGCGGTCACGAGCTCGCCGGTGTCGAGGCGCACGTCGGCGAGGAAGCGCACGTAGCGGTCCACCAGCGTTCCGGTGCGGAGCGGCGGAAGCGGAAAGCGAAAGGGCACCGGCGCAAGAAAGCACGGAACCCCTTCTTCGGGGCGGGCCTTCGTGGTGTCCTCCGGGCATGCGTACCCTCATCACCGGCGCCTCGAGCGGCATCGGTCTCGCCTTGGCCCACGCCTACGCTGCACGCGGCCACGATCTGGTGCTGGTGGCCCGCCGCGAAGAGCAGCTGCGCTCGCTCGCCGCGGAGCTCGAGCGCTCCGGCATCGACGCCAAGGCCGTCCCGCTCGACGTGGGCGACACCGACGCCGTGGTGTCGACCCTGCGGGCGCTCGATCGGGAGGCGCCCATCGATCTGGTCATCGCCAACGCCGGGGTGGGCGTCCCCGAGGGCGTCACCGACCTCACCTCGTGGGAAGCCATCGGCCCGGCGTTCCACACCAACTTCTGCGGCGCTGCGGCGACCCTCACGGCGCTCGTCGGCGCGATGGTGGCGCGCGGCAGCGGACACCTGGTGGGCATCGGATCGCTCTCGTCGTTCGGCGCGCTTCCGCTCTCGGCCGCCTACTGCTCTCCGAAGGCGGGGCTCGGAATGCTGCTCGAGTGCCTGGAGCTCGATCTCCTCGATACCGGGGTGGCCGTCACCCGCGTGAACCTGGGCTTCGTGCGCACGCCCATGCTGGCCCGGAGCACCCACCCGATGCCGCAGCTGCTGGAGCCGGAAGACGCCGCCGAACGCCTCGCCGTTCGCCTGGCGACGCGCCCGGCGGAGATCACTTTGCCGGAGCCGCTGGGGACGGCAACGCGCATGGCCGCGAGCTTGCCCCGTCCGCTCCGCCACCTGCTCGCCCGCGCGGGCCGCAAGTTCCGATAATTCCTCAACGATATCGAGACCCGGAAAAATCGCACGGAGCCATGGCCTGGGCCGCGAGCTTGGCTATGCTCTTCCCCGATGTCTTCGATGGATCAACTCCGCGCATTGAGAGAGGCCGCCGAGCGCATTGCCGGCGATCTCGAGACTGCGGCCGCTGGCGCCGACCCGGAGTCGCGACGGCGTCTTCGCATCGCCGAAGCGTATGCGCTCTCGCTGGTGGACGAGCTGTCGCGGCTCCAGCCCACGCCGAAGAGCGGCGAGCCCGGTCCGCCGAAGACCAGCGCCGCCTAGCGAGTTCCTAGGATCCGCGAGAAAAGCGGAGCGGACAGCTGGTAGAGTGTCCGCGTGAACGTCCCGAGCTCCTCGCAGCGCCCGCGCATCCTCACCGGAGACACTCCCACCGGCCGCCTCCACATCGGACATTGGGTCGGGTCTCTGGAGAACCGTGTGCGCCTGCAGGACGACTACGCCTGCTTCTTCCTTTTGGCGAACATGCACGCCTTCACCACGCGCGCCGATCGCCCGGACGACATCCGTCGCGACACCCTGGAGATTGCCAAGGACCGGCTCGCCGCGGGCATCGACCCCGAGCGCTCGACGCTCGTGCTCGAGACCGAGATCCCCGCCATCGCCGAGCTGTCGTGGTACTTCGCCATGCTGCTCCCGTTCAACCGCGTCATGCGCAACCCGACGCTGAAGACCGAGATCGAGGTGAAGGATCTGGGCGACCGATACAGCTTCGGCTTTCCGCTCTACGCGGTGGGACAGTGCGCCGACATCCTCGCCTTCCGGCCGGATCTGGTGCCGGTGGGGGAGGACCAGGTGGCCCACATCGAGATGTGCCGCGAGGTCGCACGCCGCTTCAACTGGACCTACACGAAGGTCGCCCCGGAGATGGCCGACGACGATCACCTGGCCCACGGCGGCGTATTCGGTATCCCGAAGGCGCTCGTTGGGCGCGTCGGGCGGCTCCCGGGCACCGACGGCAAGAACAAGATGTCCAAGAGCCTCGGCAACGTCATCTTCCTCACCGACTCGACCAAGGAGATCAAGCGCAAGCTCGCCCAGATCTACACCGGCCGGCAGTCGATGACCGAACCGGGCGACATTACCAACGCCCTCTTCACCTACGTGCGCGCCTTCATCAAGGACCCGGCGAAAGTGGCGGAGCTCGAGGACCGCTACGCCCGCGGCGACGAGATCGGCGACGGACACGTCAAGGCCGACATCGCGACCGCCCTCGAGGAGACGCTCGCCCCAATGCGGGAGCGCCGTGCAGCGCTCGACGGCCCCGCTGGCGACGCCCGCGTACTGGAGATCCTCCGCGCCCACACCGACCGCGCCAACGCCGTCGCCGAAGAGACGCTGTACCTCGCCAAGACAGCGATGCGCCTCGACTTCGGGCTCCGCGACCTCCGCATGCGCCCCTGAATCGAACCGCGGCGCATGGAGCTCTCCTAACTTCGCGCAGAGCGAGTCGGAAGTCCTCAACTCCGGCGCGAGCCGTCCGTTCCCCATGGTGCGTAGAAGCGTAGAGGCGCGTCCCCCGTCGCGAGGCGGGCGGCCGCCGGAGATTCCACCATGCGAAACTCATGCGATGCGAGGGGGCTACGGCGCCTCTTGTCCTTTGTTGCGTTCATCCTGTCGGTGTGGGGGCTCTCGGGAACGGCGCTGGCGAGCACACAGCTGGTTACCAACGGCGACTTCGAGGCCGGTGATGCGAGCGGCTGGCTGGTCTCGGGTGGCCTCGGCCAGGGTTGCGACTCCGACTGGATGGTGAACACCACCGGCGAGAACGGGTGCATGACCATCGGCGACAACGCGTCGCCGGCGGCCTACTGCGCCCTCGACGGCGACGGTCCCAAGGAGCACGTGCTCAGCCAGATCGTCCATGTGCCGTCCGCGACCTACGCGGGCGCGCTGTCGTTTCGCTACGCGGCCTCGTGGGACGTCATGGGAAGCGCTCGAGAGCTCCGGATCGCGTTCTATTCCACCGACGGAGCCCTCCTCTCGAGCGCGACCTCCGTCTCCTTCGCCGGCAGCGATCAGAGCCCCTGGAGCGCGGTGAGCGTCGACGTGAGCACCACGCTCGCGGCGCACCGCGGCGAGGACCTCGTGCTGTACGTGAGCGTGGTGGTGCCCGAGTCGTTCACCGGCCCCGGGGGCATCGGCATCGACGACATCTCGGTGATCGCCGAGTCGTACCGGGTGCTCCAAGATGGCGCGACGGTGGCTCCGGGCGGTTCCTTGGCCCTCGGCTCCGAGGGTAAGAGCGGCGCCGAGACGTGGACCTTCGACACCAACGCGTCCGGCGGCAGCGTCGATCGCGCCAGTGGCCTCTATCGGGCAGGCTCGACCCCGGGCGTGGACGACGTGCTCCTCGTCACCGACGCATCGGGCAAGAGCGCCCGAGCCACCCTCCACGTGGGTGCAGGCGTGAGCATCGCGCCGGCGGCGCCGCCCACCGTTTCGCCCCGCGGCTCCTTGGACTTCGTGGCCAGCGGCGGCAGCGGCGAGGGCTACACCTTCGCCGTGACCGTGAACCGCTCCGGCGGCAGCGTCAGCGCGCAAGGACACTACACCGCGGGCCACGCCAGCTCCGTGCAAGATACACTCACCGCCACCGACTCGCTGGGCAACGCCCGGACGGTGGTGGTGCGGGTGGGCCCCGGCGTGTCCGTTACCCCGGGCTCGGCTTCGGTCGTCCCGCGCGCCTCCATCGCCTTCGCGGCAGCGGGCGGCAGCGGTGGAGGATACGTCTGGTCGATGGTTAGCGCGCCCTCGGGTGGCCGCATCGACGAGGCCACGGGCGTTTACCAAGCGGGGTACGTGGCCCGCGTGGCCGACATCGTCATGGCAACCGACTCGCTCGGTAACTCGCGGACCGTCAGCATCTCGGTGGGCGGCGCTCTCGCCATCTCCCCGCCGCGCATCGAGCGCCTCACCGGCGAGACCGTCGACTTCACCGCCACCGGCGGCAGCGGCCAAGGTCGCGTGTGGGCCATCGCCACCAACGGCTCGGGCTGCACCCTCGACCCGGTGACCGGCGCCTATCGCGCGGGCTTCAACGCCGGGAGCGACACCATCACCCTCCGGGACTCCATCGGAAACACGGCGGTGGCCTACATCGTGGTGAACGCACGTCCGTCCACCGGGCCCACCGTTCCGCCGAGCACCGGTGGCCTTCCGAAGGAGCCGCACACAGCGCCTCACTCCATGGGCCTTCCGCCGGCGGGCGGCGCGCTGCCGGAGACGCCGGTGGCAGTACCGCTGCCCGGCGGCACCGACGCGGGCGGCTGCAGCACCTCGGGGTCGACCTCCGGGTCCATGGGAGGCTCGCTCTTGCTCCTCGGCCTCACGCTGCTCGCGGCACGCCGCAACCGCCGCACCCACGCCTGATTCTCAAAGCGGCGTGCCGCGAGC
>JABFRG010000776.1 GCA_013141295.1 Polyangiaceae bacterium | reverse complement strand
GCGATCGGCACTGCGAGGCGACCCCCGGTGGATCCCGGGGCCATGGGGGCTCCGCTCGGATTGCCGACCCACACCGCGACCGTGCGCTGCGGGGTGTAGAGCACCGCCCACGCATCGTGGAAGCCCGCGCTGGTGCCGGTCTTGAGCGCCACCGAGAAGGGCACGTCGAGGGCGCCGTGCAAGAGCGGTAGCCGCAGCCGCGCATCGGCCAACACCGACGTCACCTGCGCCGCAGCACGCGACGACATGCGGCGTTCCCAGCTGCGGGGCGCTTGGACCTCGAAGCGCAAGGGGGCATAGATGCCCCCCCGAGCCAGTGTTCCGTAGGCCACTGCCAGCTCGGCGAGGGAAACCGAGGCCGACCCCAGCACCAGCGGCAGGCCCTCGCGGGAAGGCGTCATCGGAGGCAGCCCCACGCGCTCCAAGAACCACGCAACCCGTCCCAGCGTGAGCTCCTGGGCGAGGCGCAAGACCGGCAGGTTGAGGCTCTCCGCGAGAGCCGAGCGAGCCGGCACCAGGCCGCGCGAAGTGCCGTCGAAGTTCTGCGGCGCATAGGTGCCGTCACGGCCGCCGATGGCCATGGGCGCATCGACGAGGAGCGCGTCGGCCGAGAGCCCTTGCTGGAACGCGAGGCCGTACACGAAGGGCTTCAGGAGCGAGCCGGGCGAGTGGCGCGCGAGGACCAGGTCCACGTGCGACGCCTCCGCTTCGCTGGCGCTCGCCCAGGCGAGAACCTCGCTGGTGGCGTTGTCGACCACCACCGCCGCGACGCCACTGGCGTGGGAGGGCCGGAGGACCAGCAGCATCTCGGCCAGCTCCGCCTGCGCGTCCGCCTGCAAAGACGCATCGAGTGTAAGATGCACGGTACTCGACGCGGCCTTCGGACCGGGGCGTGCGTGCAGGGCTGCCGCCACGAAGCGACCGCGACGCGGCGGGGCTGAAAGCGGATGGATCGTCAGCGGCTCGCCGAGCGCGGCCTCCAGCTCCGCCGGGCCGAGAAGACCTTCGGCGTGGAGCTGCCGGAGCAGCACGCGCTGACGGCTCCGAACCCGCTCCGGGTGACGGTAGGGGTCGAGCCGCGAGGGCGCCCGGGGGAGCACCGCGAGAAACGCGGCTTCACCCCAGGAGAGGCTCGCCGGAGGGACGCCGAAGTAGCCGCGGGCGGCGGCGTCGATGCCCACCAGGCCGTGACCGAACCCCAGATGGTTCACGTAGGATTCGAGGATCTCGTCCTTCGAGTGCGCCGCCTCCAGGTTCTGCGCGGCCGCCATCTCCCACAGCTTTTGCCCGATCGTTCGTCGTTGGGTCGCGCCATCCAGATTCTTCACCAGCTGCTGGGTCAGGGTGCTGGCCCCGGAGACCCGACGTCGGTGCAAGAGGTTCTGCCCCAGCGCGCGCAGCAGCGCCCCACGATCGACGCCGTCGTGGGCGCGAAAGTGCCGGTCCTCGGACACCTGGATGGACAGCAGAAAGCGCGGCGAGACCTGGGAGAGCGGCACCGCCTGTCCGCGCGTGCCGGTGCGCGACGGAAGGTCGCGCAGGCGAAGGCCGGTGCGATCGTAGACCGGCGTGGAGTAACCCGCGGTGGGGCCGAGCGCCGGCACCCCGACCCACGCGCGAAACGCCCGCCATGCGACGAACGCCGCCAGCAGCAGGCACACCATCGCCGTCGCCCGCGGAAAGCGGCGCGCAATGCGTGCAACATACACGCCCATGGACCTCACTATTGCACGGTCACCGAGACGGCCTCGCTGCGCCCGAGGCTCTGCGGCTCGTACATGAGCTCGGCCTCGGCCGGCGCTGCCACGAAGGTGCCGCGGGTGGTGGCGCGCATGACGTAGGTCGCCGCCGAGGCGCGCTGGCCACGGTCGTCGAAGTACACGTGGACGCGATCGCTCCGAAGCTCGACGTGGCTCGCGGCGCCGCCGCCCTTGAGGATGGCCGCGAACGGGTGCTCGTTGGCCAGCCCCGGCACCGATGCCACGGTGCGCAGGTCCGGGTCCACCGGCTCGAAGCCGGCCGGCAAGCGATCGGTCATGGCGAGATAGCGAATCCGGTCGTCGGGGACCGACTCCGCGCTGTCGGCGGGAAAGTCCACCAGCAAGGCCACCCGCACCAGGGAGCCCAGCGGCACCGCAGCGAGGTCCACCGGCTTGCCCTTGGCGTCGGTGTAGAGGCGGAACACGTTGGGCCCGTGCGCGAGGTGCCAGGCGGCGCCGGTGTCGACGGAAGGTGGCGCCCCCACGCCCGCAGCGACGTTCACCGGACGACGATAGCGTCCGCGAACCGCGAAGGCCGAGGGAGAGAGCCCCGAGCTCTCCAGCCGCAGCGTGCCCGGATGCCCCGCCACCCGCGCCAGCGGCAGCCGGACCTCGACGATGCCCGCGCCCAGGCTGCGCGCCTCCGTCACCTCTTCGTTGCCCAGGAACACCCGCGTGTCGCCGGTCGCGGCGCGGGTCGCGGAGACGATCTCCGACAGCGCGAGGAGCCCGAACGCTGCTTCCTGGGTGGTGCCGTGGGAGAGCGACCGGAGCACACGCGCGCCGAGCACTCGATTGGCATCGCTCGAGGGTTTGAGCCGCGAGAGCGCACGCAGCACCGCAGCCGCGTCGCGCGCCGGCGATCCGAAGGTCTCCCACTGCTCCCGCTCGCTACCGCCCGCGAGGTCGGTGCCGCGAAGCACCTCGGCCTCGAGGTCGTCGGCCAGCGTCCCTGCACGATCA
>JABFRG010000710.1 GCA_013141295.1 Polyangiaceae bacterium | reverse complement strand
GCCCAAGAAGGACAAGATGGTCCCGGCGGTGGGCGAAGGCTTCCGCTTGCCCTCGTTCGACTTCCTCGAGCCGGGCAAGGTCGACCCCTCGCTCGTCATCGACAAGGAAATCCTCTTCAAGAACGCCGAGCTGCTCATCAAGACCCTCGCCGACTACGGCGTCTCGGGCAAGGTGGAGGAGATCCTTCCGGGCCCCACCGTCACCACCTACGAGGTCTCTCCGGCGGCCGGCACCAAGGTCTCGAAGGTCGCGTCGCTGGCCGACGATCTCGCGCTCGCGCTGGCGCGCAAGGTCCGCATCGTGGCCCCCATCCCCGGGAAGAACCGGGTGGGCTTCGAGCTCCCGAACGAGCGTCGTTCGCCGGTGAACCTGCGCGATCTGGTGGAAGATCAGCGGTTCCGTTCGCTGGACGTGCCGCTCCCGGTGGTGCTCGGCCGCGACATCGTCGGCAACCCCATCTACGCCGACCTCGCCAGCATGCCCCACGTCATCGTGGCCGGTGCCACCGGCGCCGGCAAGAGCGTGGGCCTCAACGTCATGCTCACCTCGCTCCTCTATCGGCGCACGCCGGCGGAGCTGCGCATGCTCATGATCGACCCCAAGGTGGTGGAGCTCGCGCCCTTCGATCGCATCCCGCACATGCTCTTGCCGGTGGTCACCGACATGAAGCAGGCCTCCAACGCCCTCAAGTGGGCGGTGGACGAGATGGAGCGCCGGTACCAGCTCTTCGCCGACGCCGGCACCAAGAACATCACCACCTACAACAACTGGGTGGACCGCGTGGTGCGCGGCGAGATCCGCAATCCCTTCCCCAAGGTGGTCATCGCCAAGGACCACAACGGCCTCGAAGAGGGCATCAAGCCCGAGGACGGCGAGGAGGGCGAGGCGCCGCTCCCGGAGCGCATGCCGTTCATCGTCATCGTGGTCGACGAGTTCGCCGACCTCATGATGCAGCAAGGAAAAGACGTGGAGGCCGCGGTGGCCCGACTGGCGCAGAAGGCCCGCGCCGCCGGCATGCACGTCATCCTCGCCACCCAGCGCCCCAGCGTCGACGTCATCACCGGCATGATCAAGGCGAACTTCCCCACCCGCATCGCCTTCCGTGTGGCGCAGAAGGTGGACTCCCGGACCATCCTCGACGAGCAGGGCGCCGAGCACCTGCTCGGTCGCGGCGACATGCTGGTGCGCCTCAACGGCACCAACGAGACCAAGCGCGTGCAGTGCCCGTGGGTCAGCGAAGAAGAAGTGCAGGCCATCACCGACTTCCTCCGCCTCCAGGGCGAGCCGGTCTACGACGAGAACATCCTCAAGCCGCGCGACGACGACGGCGCGGTGGCCGAGGAAGACTCGGAGCAGGATCCCGTGTACGACGACGCCGTGCGCGTGGTGGCCGACACCCGCCGCTGCTCCACCTCGTGGCTGCAGCGCAAGCTCGGCCTCGGCTACAACCGCGCGGCTCGCATCGTCGAGATGATGGAAAAGCGGGGCATCGTGGGCCCCGCCAACGGCGCCAAGGACCGCGAAGTGCTCATCTCCGCGCTCTGAGCCGGTCCTTCACGGACGGTGGTACGCGACCTCGAAGCACTTGGAGGTGCACTCGTTCAACGTGAGGGTCTTGTCGGGAGCCGCGAGCACCGGGTACCGCTCCGAGCGCGGAAGGGGCCTTCCGTACCCCGGCTCGCCGGCCGCCGGAAGCGGCTGCGAGGTCACTACCGAGAGCTCCAGGTTCGCTCCGTCGACCCGCCACGTTCCCGTCGTTCGATACCAGACCGGGGGAACGTCGCCGTAGCCCACGGCCCGCTCGAACCCGCCATCGGCCCGCAAGTTCAGCTGGACGCGTACATAGCCGCCGATGTTCCAGTCCATGTATTCGGCCGTCCAGTTGGCGGCCAGCAGCGACGGAGATACGTTGCTGGGGGGCGCCCCTGGGCTGGAAGTGCTGGAAGTGGATGGGGCGCTCGAGCACGCAAAGAGCAAGGTGCCGAGCGCGGTTAGGCGAAGCCAGGTGGATGAAGACATAGCCGAAGCCTGGCATGAGGTACGGCCCCTGTCGAATCAGCTCTGCCGTAGGGTGCCCCGAGAGGTCGCCGACGAAAACCCGGGATGTTTCGTGAAATCGCGGGGTTCGGCATGGCGGATGCAGGTGCGGCGCCCATGACGCGCGCAGGCGAATTGCCTTGCCCTGCAAAAAACTTGCGCTATTCCGGGACTCTCTTCACGATGCGGTGCGTCCTAACAGCGCACGTTTTTCGGAGCGAAACGGATTGAAACAGCGGCCCCTCCCGTCAGCCAACTCCGTGTCCGCGCGACGCCCCACCAGCGACGCCCCGGTCGACGACAAGCGTAGCTCGAGCCCTTCGGCGAAGATGCGCGTGCGCGCGCCGCTCACCCTGGAGCGCCAGGCGTTCCCGTGTGGCTCCATCGTGCCGCCGGCGCCCGGCGTGCCGGACGAGATGGACCGCGTGAAGCTCATCGCCGAGCTCACCCGCATCCTCCGCGACCCCAACGTCCCCGAAGGCACCCGCCGCGCGGGGCTCACGCTGGTGGGCTGGCTGGCTCGTCGCATGCCGGGTGAAGCCGCGCACGCGCTCGGTTGCGAGGACGAGGCCGAGGTCACGCACGTTCGTCAGAAGCAGCGGTGAGCCGCTGAGAACGCGCGTCCCCACCACCCTGGTACCGCTGGCGGAGCAAGACGAAGAACGCGACGATTCCCCCGAGCACCGC
>JABFRG010001030.1 GCA_013141295.1 Polyangiaceae bacterium | reverse complement strand
ACGTGACCGATCGCTACCACCACGCGCGGGGCGACGAGCTCGAGCACAAGGTCGCGGCCATCGCCAGCAAGCTGGGCTTCGGCGACAAGGACCTGAGCCGGCCCGTTGCGTCGCTCTCCGGCGGCGAGCGGGGGCGCCTGCAGCTGGGCGTCATTCTCTCGAAGGCGCCGGATCTGCTCATGCTCGACGAGCCCACCAACCACCTCGACCTCGACACCATCGCCTGGCTCGAAAGCTGGCTCTCCGGCTACCGGGGCGCGGTGCTGGTGGTCTCCCACGACCGGCAGTTTCTCGACAACGTGACCTCGCAGACGCTGGAGCTCGGTTCCCGCGGGGTGCGCGTGTACCCGGCGAAGTACAGTGACTACGTGGTGCTCCGGGAGGAAGAGCTGGCCCGGGAGCGCGCGCTCGTGGAGCGGCAGCAGTCGCTCATCGACAAGACCGAGGACTTCATCCGCAAGAACATCGCCGGACAGAAGACCAAGCAGGCGCAGAGCCGGCGCAAGATGCTCGACAAGCTGGATCGCCTGGAGCGGCCCGAGGACGTGTGGCAGGTAGCCGAGCGCATCGCCTTCCGCTTCTCACCCGCGGCGCGGTCCGGTGACATCGTCATCGACGCCAAGCAGCTGGCAGCCCAGCGCGGCGGGCGCGCGCTGTTCGACGGCTTCGAGCTCCTGCTCCGACGCGGGGAGCGCATAGGCATCGTGGGACCCAACGGCGCCGGCAAGTCCACGCTGCTCAAGCTCCTGGCCGGACGGGGCCACGCCGACGATCTCGGGGCCATTCGTCGCGGGACGAACCTCCAGGAGGGGTACTTCGATCAGCACCTGGGCGACGTGAACCCAGCGCTCACCGCGGTGGACGAGGTGCGCACCGTGCGTGGTGACTTCACCGTCGAGGTCGCCCGTCAGTACTTGGCGCGGTTCCGCTTTTGGGGCGACGATCCCTTGCGGGTGGTGGGTGGCTTCTCCGGCGGCGAGCGATCCCGCCTGGCGCTCGCCAAGCTTCTCCTCGAGCCGCGGAACCTGCTCTTCCTCGACGAGCCCACCAACCACCTCGACATCCCTGCCGCCGAGATCCTGGAGGAGGCGCTGGTGTCGTTCGAAGGCACGGTGCTCTTCGTCTCCCACGATCGCCGGTTCCTCGAGAACGTCGCCACCCGCATCGTCTCGGTGCGCGATGGCAAGGCCGAGGTCTACTCCGGGGGCTTCCGAGACTTCGCCGCCGACGGCAAGCGGCGCGACGCCGCCGACGCAGCGGCGCGAAGCAGCAAGAAGAACAGCGAGCGGCCGCAGGCGCCCAAGCCGGAGAACCGCAAGTCCGCGGCCAAGCCCGTCGCAAATCAGGCCCGCGCGCTCTCCTACGAGGAGCAGAAGCGGCAGACGCGCGAGGCGCGCGACAAGGACCGCGCCAAGAAGCGCATTGCGGAGCTGCTCCAGATGATTGCCCACGGCGAGGCGCAGCTGGCGGAGCTCCGTAACCAGCTGAAGGAGCCACCCGGTGACGGCGGCTGGGCCAAGCTCGCCACCATGGCCAAAGAGGAACAGGCGCTTTCTGCCCGGGTCGACGCTATGATGGAGGAATGGGCGCGGCTCTCCGGCAACTCGCAATAACCCTGGTCCTGTTTTCGGTGCTGCTCTTCGGGTGCAGCAAGAAGAACGAAGCGCCGCCGCCGGTGGTGAAGGACCAGACCGTCGGCATGCTCTTCACCTGGGTGGACGAGCACGGCGACTTGCATGTGGAGCAAAGCCCCAAGGACGTTCCGCTCGTCGGACGCGACGTGGTGCGCGTGGTGGATCCATCGCGCGAGGACGGCACCCACGACAGCCGCATCTTCCTGGTGGACCTGCGAAACCCCACCGCCGACGGCAGCTATCCAGTCAGCGTCTCGACCCGCAAGGCCTTCGACAAGATCGCCGACGCCCGCCGCGACAAGCCTGCTCGGGTGGCCGACAAGGATCCGCCGGGCGACGACGATCCGTGGCACGGCGGCCGGCCGCGCAGCGGAAACCCGGGCGCGAAGATCATCATCTATGGCGCCAGCTGGTGCGGCGCCTGCCACGAAGCCGCCGCCTACCTTCGCCGCAAGAACATTCCCTACGTGGAGAAGGACGTGGAGACCGAGCCGGGCGCCGCCGCCGAGATGAGCGCCAAGCTCCAGGGCGCCGGCCTCCCCCGCGGATCCATCCCAGTGCTCGACGTGCGCGGCCGCATCCTCGTGGGCTTCAGCCCCGACGCCGTCGATCAGGCGCTCGGCAAGGGTTCCTGATCCGGCGTCCGGCGCTCAGGGCTTCTTCGCCGGCTTCTTGTAGTAGATGTCGAGCGCGGTGGGGCTGCTGGCCGGCGACCCCGGGTGCGAGTCGAACCCCGCCGTCTTGCAGCGCATCACGCCCGCAGCGCCACTCTCCGGATGGAACGTGTGCGGCGTGTCGTAGCCCGAGCACGCGCCCTTGTTGGTGTTGATGATGCAGGAGGCGCCGAGCTCGCTCTTCGACTCCCCGGTCTCGACGCAGGTGCCGGTGGGGTTGCACCCGGCGACGAGGGTGAGCAGCGAGGTGGCGACGAGGGTGGCGCGAATGGCCCGAGGCGAGAATGCGATGGGGGAGTCAGCTGTAGCAGAGTGACCGGCATGGTGGCCCGGAGCGAAATAGTCCGGGGTGCCTCAGAGCAGAGCGAAGCTCTACTTGAAGGAGGTCACCCCGGATGAAGAAGCGTACATACAGCAC
>JABFRG010000803.1 GCA_013141295.1 Polyangiaceae bacterium | reverse complement strand
TCAAGCATGGGCTCTGCTTGCCGCGACGTACCAGAGCGAAGTTCACGTGCTCGCCAACGTCGTGGACATCACACCCAAGCCGCCACGGAAGACGAGAAGGCGGCCGCCACGATGAGGTCTACACCCACTGGGCAGCCCGACCATCTGAATGCGTCGAGCTATCGTGCGGCGGTCTTCGACGAGGCAGGAGTACCGATTTCGCTCAACGTCTACACCCCAGCATTGAGCACTCCTCAGACTATTCTCACGCTGGACGGTCCTGTGGAGATCTACACGGCGGTTGACACGCTCCGGACGGTGAAGTTCTCCGTGCCGCAGAGCGGGCGGTACCGGATCGGATTTGCTCCGGCACGGCAGTCCGGCGTCGACGGAAGCGTGCTCATCGCTCAGCCCCAGGTCGAGCGTGACGACGGCAAGGCTCCGGTTCCCTACCAGTCGACCGACTCCGCCGGCCTCACTGCGCAAAGCAACTGCGCGAGCTCGCCGCAAGAGCTTCGCTCGCGGTTCACGCGACGATGTGAGACCACGGCTGGCAAGCCTGGCTTTGGTCGATGCTTCTACGAGGCGAACCAAACGTTCGTGCTCGACACCCAGGCACTCTCGGTGAACGGCACGTCTCTCGCTGACAAGCTTGCAGCCGAGAACTTCAACTACCGGCACGTTGACCTCGCCGTGAACCTCGTCGGCACCGGTCTCCGGAGTTGCGACGAGAATCCCACACCGGACTGCTACGCCAACGGAACGCTCGAGTACGACATCGTGCACGAAGCCAACCAGGTGGGCATCGTGGGCTACGATCGCGAGGCGCGGCGCTTCGACTTCGGTGAGGGCGCGATCCGGCACGGCAAGGCGCTTACGGCCGAGCGGTACCTGACGCTGCCGCTCTCCGGGGCCGACACGTCGCTGCTCTCGGGCACCGGCATCACCAAGACGGAGCTGCGCGGACGTCCGCTCGACGGGCGGTACCGTGTGCGTATCTACGAGAGCCCAGCGCTACGCTGGAGCAACCTCGAGGATATCCAGCTCATGATTCGCTACCGGTACTGGTCGCGGGTCACTTCGCCGACGCCCTGAGTCCTTCGAGTATCTGTAGTAGGTAGGAGCAACGTATGCGTTCGTGGTCTATCGCGCTGGTCGCGCTGGCGGTGGCGGCTATGGCATCGGGTCACGCGGCCTCGGCTGCGGGGCGCGATGCCCCGCCGGCGGGCAATGCCGCTCCTCCCCGCAACCAGGCGGCGGCACCTTCGCGGGTGCCGTCTCCTGCGGAGCTCGAGGCCATCAAGGCGAAAGCCAAGGCGGCCGCCAAGGCGCGAGAGAGCCAGAAGGCCGCGCCGGAAGCCAAGCCTTCCAAGGCCAAAGCCAACGCCGCGACCACCTCCGCAGCCGCACCCAAAGCCACGGTCGACGCGACCACGCCCGCCGCTGCGCCCGCTGCAGCTCCCGATCGCGCCGCGGTCTCCTCCCACGCCATCGCGCTGCCGCAAGGTCAGGGCAAGGTCGAAGGCCTCGGCGAGAGCTTCAGCGTCCAGGCTTCCACGGGCATCGCCACGTTCGCGGTGCCCATCCCCGTGCCTCCGGCGCGTGGGGCGGTCGATCCCGCGTTCTCGCTTCACTACAAGACCAGCGGCGGCGCGGGCCTGGCCGGTATTGGCTGGGACATGGGCGTGCCGTTCATCGCCCGCGAAACCAACAAGGGCGTTCCGCGCTACGACGACCGACCCGGCATCTTCCATCCGGAGCAAGACCGCTTCGTCTTCGGCGGCGGTCAGGCGCTCGTCCCCATCTGCGTCATCGTCGTCGACAACTGCGCCGAGGTCACCACCGGCGAGCGCTTCCCGTCCTGGGCCGACGGATGGCAGTACTTCCGCTCCGCCGTCGAAGGCGGATATCAACGCTTCTTCTGGGCGCCCAACGGCCGCACCTGGCGCGTGCAGGAGCAGTCGGGCAACACGTGGGAGCTCGGCGAGCCGCTCGAAGACTTGCCCGACACCTCGGCCATCGAGGCCGATCCCGAGCACCCCACCCACATCTACAAGTGGAACGTCGCCCGGCAGTACGATCCCGAGGGCGGCACGCAAGGTCAAGCGAAGCCCACGCCCCGCAACGCCGTTCGCTACCGGTACTTCCACAAGGACGGCGCGGCGTACCTGCAAGATGTATATTACACGAACCCCGCCACCGCCGTGGATACCGGCGATCTGGCGAGCTACGGCGTACACGTTCACTTCGCGTACGAAGTGCGTCCCGACGCCACCACCAGCTTTCGCACCGGGTACCGCGTGCGGATGGACCAGCGCATCACGCGCGTGGACGTCACCACCAAGCCCTTCGACGCCGGCGGCGGCAACGCCGTGCCCATGCCGCGCGTGGTGCTGCGCCGCGTTCACCTGACGTACGATCCCGCCTACCACCAGAGCTACCTGCTTGGCGTCCAGGCCGAGGGTCGCGAACCGGTGCCCGCCACCGAAGGCGCCGATGGCCTGCTTCCGCCCACCAGCGGCGAGCGACTGCCGGCCATGCGCCTCACGTACACCCACGTGGGGCCCGCCGCCATCGACGGGTTCGAGCCGTTCGACACGCAGGAGCGGCCCATCGTGGGCGCGCCGGCGCTGCCGTTCTCGGACCCCAACGTCACGCTCATGGACGTGGACCAAGACGGCCTGCCCGACATGGTGCACGCCGATCCATCGCGCTACCGCGCCCTGGGCATTCCGTCGTTCGGTTGGTTCA
>JABFRG010000581.1 GCA_013141295.1 Polyangiaceae bacterium | reverse complement strand
CGCTGCGGCGCGAAGCCGCCTTCGTCGCCCACCGCGGTGGTGAGGTTCTTCTCCTTGAGGACCTTCTTGAGCGCCGCGAAGATCTCCGCGCCGCAGCGCAGGGCCTCGGCGAAGGTGGCAGCGCCGGTGGGCACCACCATGAACTCCTGGAACTCGAGGCCGTTGTCGGCGTGGGTGCCGCCGTTGAGGATGTTCATGAGCGGCGTGGGGAGCACGCGCGCGGTGGTACCGCCCAGGTAGCGCCAGAGCGGAAGGCTGGTGGCGTCGGCGGCGGCGCGCGCGACCGCCATGGAGACGCCGAGGATGGCATTGGCGCCGAGCTTGCCCTTGTTGGCGGTGCCGTCGGCTTCGCGAAGCACGCTGTCGACCTGGGTCTGATCGAGGGCGTCCAGGCCCATGATGGAGGGGCCGAGCGTTTGGTTCACGTTGGCGACGGCCTTGAGCACGCCCTTGCCGAAGTAACGCTTCTTGTCGCCGTCGCGCAGCTCGATGGCCTCGTGCTCGCCGGTGGAGGCGCCGCTCGGCACGGCCGCGCGACCGAAGCCGCTCTCCGTCCGGACCTCGACCTCGACCGTCGGGTTCCCCCGCGAGTCCAGAATTTCGCGCCCAAGTACCGCAACAATCTCGCTCATGGTTCGACTCCTTTGGCGAGGGCCTTCATAGCACGCGGAGGGCCCCGGCGAGCCCCCGAAGAATGGTGAAATCGGTGCGGATTCTGCGTGTCAGGGAACCGCCGCCGGTGGCGCATTTCGGTCCCAGAAGGCCCGCACTTCCGGCAGCTTGGTGGCGCGGCGCGCGGGCGGCAGCGAGCCCAAAAGCACGCGTCCGTAACCCATGGCCATGAGCCGCCGGTCGAGAATGGCGACGATGCCCACGTCGTCCTGGTTGCGAATGAGGCGGCCGAAACCCTGCTTGAGGGTGATGGCCGCCTGCGGGAGCGAGAGCTCGGTGAAGGGATTGCCGCCTTCGGCCTCGATTCGTCGGGAACGCGCCAGGAGCACGGGATCGGTGGGCACCGCGAAGGGAATCTTGTCCATGATCACCAGCCGCAGCGCGTGGCCCGGCACGTCGACGCCTTCCCAGAAGCTCATGGTGGCCACCAGCACCGCGTTGCCATCGGCGCGGAAGCGATCGAGGAGCACGTGCTTGGGCGACTCGCCTTGCACCAGGATGGTGTGGCCGCTGGGCTCTCGGCGCAGGGCCTCGGCGAAGCCGCGCATGGCCCGCACCGAGGTGGTGAGCACGAAGGCGCCGCCCTTGGTGATGTCGATGAGCTCGCGAATACGCGGCACGGCGGCGGCCTCGAAGGCGGGGTCCGAAGGCGGCGGCAGGTCGCGCGGCGTGTAGAGGAGCGCGTGGGTCTCGAAGGCGAAGGGCGACGGCACCACGCACTCGTCGGCCGCTTCGGGAACGCCCAAGCGCCCGCGCACGTAGTGAAAGCTCGGTTCCCCGGCGATGGACGTCGACAGCGTGGCGCTGGTGAGAATGACCGAAGAGACCCGGTCGAAGAGCGCGCTGCGCAGGAGCGGCCCCAGCTCCACCGGGCTCATGCCGATGCTCACCGCGCGGTCCTTCACCTCGATCCACGCGCTCTCTTCGGTGCCTTCCGCAGCCTTGCGGATGCGCTCCAGGGTGTCGCGGAGCTCGCTGGCCCGGCGCGCCACCTGCATCATGCCTTCGGTCTTCGACGACAGGCCGAGGGCGGTCAGCGCCTTGAGGCACGTGGCGAGGCGACCTTCCGCACCCACCACCGCTTCGTCGTAGTCGGTGGCGAGGAGCGCCCGCCGGTCGACGCCCGATCGCGCGCCACCGAGCGCCGCGAAGAACCGCTTGGCGGCCTCGCCGGTCATGTCGAAGAGCAGCTTGTCGCGTGAGTTGCTCCCCAGCGGCCCCTGCTCCGCCACCAAAGCACGCTCCGCGTCCCGGGCCAGGTTCTCGCAGCGCGTTTGCGTGACCCGGGCGCCGAAGAAGTCGGTGGCCACCGACTCGAGCTGATGCGCCTCGTCGAAGATCACCGCGTCGTAGGGCGGGAGGGCGCTGGCGTACTCGCCCCGGGGGCCATTTCGCAGGGCCAGATCCGCGAAGAACAGGTGATGGTTCACCACCACGATCTGCGCGTCCTCTGCCTCGCGCCGCATGCGGGTGACGAAGCAGGATTCGTAGTACGTGCAGGTTGCACCGATTCGCGTGTCGGTGCTGGAAAGCACCGAGCCCCAGGCGGGGTCGGTCTCGCGCAGGGTGGAGAGCTCGGCGCGATCGCCGCTCTCGCTCTCCTTGGCCCACGACTCGATGCGCAAGAGCGAGCCGTCGGTGGGGTTCTCGCCCAGCGCCTCGGAGAGCCGGCGGCGGCAGACGTAGTTGGAGAGGCCCTTCATGGCCGCGGCGCGCACCGGCACCCCCAGCCGGCCCAGAAGCTGCGTCACCACCGGTAGATCCTTCATGAGGATCTGCTCCTGGAGCGCGTGGGTGGCGGTGGAGATGACCACCTTGCGATTGGAGAGGATCGCGGGAACCAGGTAGGCCAGGGTCTTGCCGGTGCCGGTGCCGGCTTCCACGAGCAAGTGGCGCTCGGTGCGGAGCGCGCGGTCCACCGCCTCCGCCATGGCTTGCTGGCCGCGCCGGTCTTCGTATCCGGGCAGGACCTCGGAAAGCTCGGCGGAAAGGACGTCCAGCGGTCGCACCGCCCTTCTTTATCACGGGAAAGTTCGTTCCGGCGATCGCGCCTTGGTACCATGC
>JABFRG010000657.1 GCA_013141295.1 Polyangiaceae bacterium | reverse complement strand
ACCATGGCAAGGGCGCGGAGCCCGCGCCGGCGGGGGAGACGTTCCAGCGAGCTCGACGCGGCGGCACTGGGGAGGGCGCGCGGGGATGACTTCATGGCCTTCATGGGAAAGGGGCTCCTTCGTGGGCAGTACCCGCGGGAAACGGCGCCCCCATGGCCTGCCTTACAGCGGAATCGACGTGAACATCCGTTCGGCTTCGGGTACACTCGACCTTCGATGCGACCTTGGTCTTGGCTGGCTCCCTGCGTGTTCGTGAGCGTGCTCGGCACGAGCCACGTCGCCGTTGCCGCGGACGGCGCCGAGCCGGCCTCCGAGGAGGCCAAGCAGAAGGCCCAGGAGCACTTTTCGAAGGCGAAGGATCTCTACCAAGACGGCAACTACGTCGCGGCGAAGAAGGAGCTCGAGGCGGCGCACAAGCTCGATCCGACCGCCAAGGACCTTCTCTACAACCTCGGCATCGTCTGCGAGAAGATGCAGGAGTACGACGACGCCATCGCCCACTTCCGCGACTACCAGAAGCTCGAGGATCTGAGCCCCGGCGAGAAGGAGAAGGCAGAGACCATCCTTCGCCGCATCGAGGGCGCAAAGAAGGCCAACCCGCCGAAGAAGGTGGAGTCCCCGCAGGTCATCGTGAAGACCGTCGAGGTCCCGGTGGACCGCACGCCTTCACGCGGGCGCGTGGACGGTCTCACCATCGCAGCGGGTGGCCTGACCATCGCGGCGGCAGTGACCGGTACCGTGTTCGGCGTGCTGGCGCTGAGCGCACACCCGGCCAACGGCACCGCCACCGGCGCCGAGTACTCGTACGCACGGCTGCAGGACGACACCGACCGCGCCAAGACCTTCGCGCTCGTCTCGGACATCGGCTTCGGGGTCGCGGTCGCCGGCGCGGTGGCCACCGCCATTCTCTTCTTCGCGCGGACGAAAGACGCCCCCAAGAAGGCCTTCGCGCCCCTACAGGTGAAGTTTTGAAGCCCCGCGCGTATCTCCTGGCGGGCTACGCCATCGCCGCCGCAGTGGTGGTCTCGCAGGGCGGTTGCGAGGCGCTCATCTCCGGCTCTCCCTCGTTCGTGTGCAAGAGCGACGAAGGTTGCCCCACCGGTAAGGGCTGCGCCACCGGTCGCGGCGAGTGCGTCGACCGCTGCGACGCGGAAGGCTGCGCCAGTCGCGGCGGCACATGCGATCCGGTGAACCAGACCTGCGTGGTAGGCGACGCCACGGTGGAGGCGGGTCCCCTTCCGATCGACAGCGGCGTGGACGCGCCCACCAAGCCATACGACCTCGGCCTCGAATGCCAGCTCGACGGCGACTGCAAGTCGAACCTCTGCGCCGACAGTCGCTTCCTCTCTCAAGCCGCGTTCGAGAAGACGCGCGCGGTGTGCTCCAAGGTTTGCTGCACGTCGTCCGACTGCGACGCCGGCTTCTTCTGTCACTCCGGTGGCAAAGGCGGCCGCTACTGCTTGCCCATGGCCAAGGTGGGTCGTGGCCCGCAAGGCACCAAGGTCGGCGGCGATGCATGCACCAAGGGCAGCGACTGTCGGTCCGGGCTCTGTGGCGCCACCAGCAAGTGTGTCGACACCTGCTGCGGCGATAACCAGTGCAAGACCGGGACGGTGTGCCGCTTCGCCGACTCCGAGGGCGTCCGCCAGTGGACCTGTCAGGCAGCCACCGGCTCCACCGCTGGCACCAACTGCGGCAACGACGCCGCCTGTCAGAGCAACCTGTGCGTCACCTCGTGCCGCCCCTCCTGCTGCAGCGATACCTCGTGCCAGGCAGGCGGTACATTCCGCTACTGCACGTACTCGTACGCCCTCACCAACCCGGAGCAGCCGCTGTTCTGCCTGCGCGCCACGGCCATCGGATCTTTGCCCGGCCAGACGTGCGCCAACGATCAGGACTGCATCTCGGGCCTCTGCGAGAAGACCAAGTGCATGGCTGTATGCTGCACCGATGCCGACTGCCCCGGGCAGGCCTGCCGCCCGCTCCAGGATCGAAGCCCGCCGCTCCTGCGCTGCGTACCGAAGTGAGCGCGCCTCGCGGCTCGCGAGGATGCTTGGGCGGCTATTTGTCCGATGCCGGGTCGCGAAAGCACGAAGAGGCACCGTGCGTACGCACGATGCCTCTCTCGCGGGTCGACGGACGCTTCAGATAGGCGCGTCGGTGTCTGCGTCGGCGGCGCCGTCTCCGGCGTCGGTGTCCGCATCGCTGGCGCTGTCGCGCGCCGCATCGGAAGCGTCGGTGGCGGACGGTGCGTCGGTTCCGGAGTCGACCACCGGCTGCACGACGTCGCTGGTGGCGGCATCGGTGCTGGCCTGCGGGATCTTGGTGCGGTCGAAGTCGACCACGAGCTCGCAGCCAGCGGCGGCGACGGTGAGCGTGAGAACGGCGAAGAAGAGCTTCTGTTTCATGGCAAGTTCCCGGGTCAGAACCGAACGAGGGCGCCGGCGCCACCGCCGTGCGCGTTGAAGACCGGCGTGGGGATGATGGTGACCGGCGTCTTCTTCGCCGCGGCGCGCATGGCCGGAGACGCTGGCGTCTTGGCAGCCTTCGCCGGGGCGTCGTCGCTGGTGAAGAAGAGGACAGCGCTGGTGATGCCGAAGGTGATCGCAACGCCGAACGCCATGTCGGCGATGAGCGCGGAGTTCTCGCCGGAGTTGGCGTTGTCCTCGGTGGGCGTCTTGTCGAAGTCGCTCTGGTGCCCGAGGGCCTTGATGCCGAAGACGGTGCCGACGCCGAGGGC
>JABFRG010001113.1 GCA_013141295.1 Polyangiaceae bacterium | reverse complement strand
GGCCGGCGGAAGCAACGGCGACGACGGCGTGGTGACGCTCGCCTCCGGCCTGTCCGCTGCGGGGTTCGTTCCGGCAAAGGGGACGCCGGGCACCGACGGGAAGGCTGGCCAGGGTGGTGGTGGCGGCGCCAACGGAGGCCCGCCAAGCAACAACAAGGTTGGGGCGTTCTACGGCATCGCGGGCGCTGGCGGCGGCGCGGGCGGTTGCCCGGGTATGGCGGGCACGCCTGGAGGCGGTGGCGGAGCCAGCATCGCGGTCGTGGCCATCGACAGCCCGTTCAGGGCCGACGCGAAGTCGAGCTTCGAAGGCGGCGCAGGCGGCCAGGGTGGAAGCGGCGGCGCGGGTTCAGCCTTCACTGCGGGCGTTAGCGCGGGAGCGAACCCCAGTGGCGACCCGATCAGCTCGGGTGGTGCAGGCGGCGCCGGTGGCGCAGCGGGCCGCTCCGGCTCCGGCGCTTCGGGTCCCAGCATTGGCATCGCGTACCGAGGCGCGGCGCCCACCGGCGAGCCCAAGACGGTCGCCGCGGCCGCAGCGCCGAGCCCACAAACTGGCGGTCCGGAAGGCCTTTCGGCGCCGACCTCGCCTTTCTGAGCTACTCGAGTCGGCGTCGGTACACGGCGCCGGCGCTTGCTCCGTCGCCGCGGGCAATCCAGTACACGTGGAGGGCGTCCACCGCGAGGGTGCCGATGCCGTACGGGTAGCCTTGTGCGCCCGGCGCCGGAGCGATGCGCACGGGCGTGCCGCCGCCGCGAGGCATGGCGTAGAGCACGCCGCTCGATGCATAGTACACAGAGGCGCCGTCGGTGGCGACGCCCCCGAAGCGACCCGCGGTGCTCCGGAGATCGCCCGCCAGCTCCACCACGCTGGGGGCTAGCGCAGGATCGTAGCGATACAGGTGCGCGGCGGCGTTCGCGTCGTCGGGCATCCACACGAAGAAGACGCGGGTGCCCGAGGCCGCCATGGCGCCCACGTAGCCATTGGAGAGAGGCGCGGTGATCAGCGGCGTGGGAACCACGCATCCGAAGGGCGCGGGCGGGCAGGCCTGAATGCTGCCGTCGGACTCTCCGAGGAGGAGCTGCGAGGCGGTCAGGGCGAAGGATCGCGTGGTCACGTTCTGGCGAACGTAGTCGACGCCGCCGAAGGCGCCCGTGGAGGGCACGAGCCAGTACAGCTCCTCGCCCTTGCCGCCGATGCGCGTGGGGATGTTCCGCGGAAAGGAGAACAGCGCGGCGTCGCCGGTGGCGACCACCGCGGCCATGCCATATCCGTTGCCTGTATTCTGCACCACGCTCGAGCCGTCGGTGCGCGCGCCGAACGCGGTCAAGCCGCCGCCGGTCACGAGGAACGTGCTCCCGCCGGAGGTGACCGCTGCGAGCCCCACCGGACTTTCGCCGGTGCCGCTGGAGGCGATCTCCGAAGCGACGCCGCCCGAGACACGCTTCAAGGTGAGGCCCACGTCGGCCACGAACACCCCTTCGCTCACGATGGCGAGGCCCTCCGGACGACGCAGGCCGCTCGCAAGGAGCTCGATGTTCTTGGGCGCAGGGCCGCCGTCGGGCTGCGGGCTCGCGTCTGCACCCGCGTCGCGCGGAAGCACGCGATCGCCACAGCGGGCGGTGGAGGTGGCGCTGGCTGGTCCACACAGCGGCGTCGCCTTGGACTTCGGCGCGCAGCGGGTGGAGAACACCACGCTCGCGACCTTCTCCTCCGTCGCGACCCCCTTGGCCATCTTGCGACACACCGCGGGCGGGAGCTGAAGGCGCGCGTTGGGCAAGAGCCGCACACCCACCTCGCCGAAGCGCGGGTCGGCGTCGAAATCGAGGGGCACCAGCGGCCCCACGCCTGCGGTGGGCGTGCCGATGCCGAGGGTGACGAGCGCGAGGTTGGTGCTCGGGCCCTGCGAGGGCACCGTGCATGCGTCGTCGGGCACGACCGCGGTTGCGCTCTCGAAGCAGCATTCCACCGGGAAGCAGTCGCCGTCGCTGGGCTCGGCCTTGGTGGGCGCGGCGCCGCC
This sequence comes from Polyangiaceae bacterium, assembly GCA_013141295.1. Lineage (GTDB taxonomy): Bacteria > Myxococcota_A > Polyangia > Polyangiales > Polyangiaceae > JABFRG01. Next base: position 728 of record JABFRG010001113.1, on the reverse strand, counting down.
ACCGAAGATGGTCGTGGGATCGTAGTCGTCGAACATCGCGGGATCGGAGAGATCGAGCGACGTGCAGTCGCCGCCCACGTCGGTTGCGCCGTCACCGCAGCGATTCTGGATCTGCGTGAAGGCGTCGAAATCGCGGAGCGCGACGGTGGTCATGGGCACATCCCGGGGCAGCACGCGCGCGCTCTGGGCCGAGAGAGGCGCCTCGCCCACGCCGGAGCCCACGCTGAGGAAGTTCAGCGGCACCCGCAGCTGCGCCGTGCGATCGGGCGGCACCGTCACGGTCATGTCGCGGAGCACCCGGGCCTTGGTGCCGGAGTACGCCACCAGGCGAATGCGCACCGGCTGCTTCGGATCCTCCGGCGCCAGCACCGCGAGCGTTGCCGGGAGCCGCACCTCGCCGTTGGGCGCCACCGGCGCGCGGGTCGCGAAGACCTCGCGGCCACCGCTGCGGATCGTCAGGCCTACCTGGTCGATGTCCTTGGGCGCCGCCATGTCGGTGCTGATGGCCAGCATGAGCCCGCCACGCTGCGGCTTGTTCGCGGCGCACGCCGCAGCCGCGCCCACCAGCCCGAGTACCCACACGAGACCCCGATACCTTTTCGCAACACACGCCATGGCGCCCCTTCGGCCGGCCGCGGCGAGAGTTGCGAAAAAAGAACTACTCGAGACGGCGGCGGTACACGGCGCCGCCGGTGAGCCCGTCGCCGCGCACCACCCAGTACACGTAG
>JABFRG010001212.1 GCA_013141295.1 Polyangiaceae bacterium | reverse complement strand
CGCCAGAGGCACGCTGGGCGCCGAAGCCGGCGCCCAGCGTGCCTCTGGCGTGCAAGGTCGACGAGGTCCACGAGTCCTTCTGTGGCCTGGTGCCGCCGGCCAGTCGCGGCGGGCGTGCGCCGTTCGCCTGGTGCGCGTCCAACGCCAAGGCCATCGTCTGGTCCGACGATGGGCGCGTCATCGATCGCGGGAGCATCGAGCCGGGCTCGCCGTCGCTCGCCGACTACACCTTCGACCCGGCGCGGACCGCCACCGCCGTGGCCAACGCGACGCCCTCGCAGCCCAACAAGGCGTGCTGCTACGAGCGGTGCGTGCCCTTGGTGGTGCGCCCCACCGCACGTCCGAAGGGCGAGAGGTCCACGCGGACGCGGTGCATTCCCGCTCCGGAAGCGGGCACGCGGTTCCCCGCAGCGGAGAGCAAGGCGTGCCCCGCGGCCGTGCACTTCTCCACCGCGAGAAAGGCCGGTGGGCGCGGCATGCCGGGGGCCGCCGCCACCCTCGAGGACGACGCGCCATTCGTCTCCGCGAACGCAGGGGACTGTTGCTACCAGGTGGAGTCGGTGTGTCCGTCCAACATGTGGGAAGCCGACGACGGGAGCTGCAGGTATCCGGAGCGCGGACGCCCGCTGCGTGAGCATGGGCTTCCGGTTTTCGCGCCTCCTGCGCCCCGCGCCGACTGGCTCGAAGCCCCCACGTCGATGGCGGCCGCGTTGGCGGGCCTCTCGCCGGAGACGCGGCAGCTCGCCGCCGCGCGCTGGACCCGCGAGGGAGCGGCGGAGCACGCCTCGGTGGCCTCCTTCGCGCGCTTGTCGCTGGAGCTCATGGTGCTCGGTGCGCCGGCTGATCTGGTGGATGCCGCGCACGTGGCGGCGCGTGACGAGATCCGTCATGCCGCGCTTGCCTACGGTCTCGCATCGTCCTTCGGTGGCCGTGCGGTGGGGCCTGGCCCCTTGCCCATCTCCACCGGTCCGCAGACCCTCGATTGGGGTGCCTTCGCCGAGGCGTGCTTCCTCGATGGGTGCGTGGGCGAGACAGTCGCGGCGCTCTCGGCCTTCGAGGCGCACCGCCTCGCCACGGTGACCGAGGTGCGCGATGCGCTGGCGGGGATCGCCGAGGACGAGGCTCGCCACGCGGAGCTCGCGTACCGTATCCTTGCATTCTGCATCGACCAGGGTGGCGCGCCGGTGCGGCAGCGCATCGCCGATATCGCCTCCGCGGTCACCCGCGCCGCGTCGCCAACCGCTGAAGCTTCGCCGGAGCCCGAGGCCTTCGACCCCGGGCTCGGCCTGCTCTCGCAGAGCGTCGAGGGTCAGGTGCGGGAACGCGCGATGCGCGAGGTCGTCGGGCCGTGCGCCGCCGCCCTGCTCGAGCGAGGCGAGGCCTGAGATGTCCACCGCCAAAGCCATCTCGCCCGCATCTGCTGCCGCTGCGCTCACCGAGCTCTGGTCGCCGCGCGTGCTCGCCGAGGTCGACGACGCCTACGTCAAGGTCGCCAAGGTGAAGGGCAACCTTGCATGGCACGCGCACCCCGACGAGGACGAGCTGTTCCTGGTGCTGCGCGGGCACCTGCGCATCGAGATGGAGGCGGGCGCGGTGGAGCTCGGCCCCGGCGAGATGTACGTGGTGCCCAAGGGCGTGCGCCACAATCCGGTCGCCGACGAGGAGTGTCACCTTCTCCTCATCGAGAAGAGGAGCACGCTCCACACCGGCGACGTGGTGACCGAGAAGACGCGCTCGCTGGACGAGCAGCTGCGGCCCCTGCCGGGCGAGTGAGTCAAGGCCGGGCGCAGGCGCCATCGACGCAGGCTCCCGCCGGCCGCCCCCGCATCTTCGCCCACACGGTCTGGACGAGACCGATGGTCCAGCAGGCGGGACAGCCGCGCAAGGCGACGAGCGCCATCGGAAGCAGCACGAGCAGCGGCCAACCGAGACCACCGTAGGCGGCAGCTCCCAGCAGCGCGCCCACGCCGATGAGACCCCGCAGAAGGTGCTCGCCGAGCGACTTGCTGGCGAACATCAGGATTGCCGCGCCGGGCAGGTGCTCTTTCCCATGAGCGCGTAGCCGAGGCAGCTCCCGAAGAGCGCCGTGCCCAGCATGTAGAGCGCAGGCACGCCGAAGGCCAGCAGCCGAAGCGGAAGCGAGTAGGGCGCGAGCACCGCGCACGAAGTCAGCGGCAGGGCACCGAGCACCCGCAGCCAGCGATCCCGAGAGCCGACGTTGCGATTCATGATTTCATCTCCTTGCGGGGAGGAGGCGCGACCCGCCCGGAAGGATTCTCGAAAAATCGACCGTCGGTCGAAATCCTTTCCAGCCCTCGCGCGCTCTCCTGCTCGATGGACCACGCGCGCGCCCGCCGCATTGCTAGTACCGGGTGCCCAAAGTTCGTGAGGGGTTCCGGCCGAGGCGCCCGGATGGCGAGGCGGGACGAGGGCGCAGGCTGTTGTCCTGTAACCGAGGAGCAACGAAGCCAGCCGGGATGGATCGGCCGGAAGGCGCACGAACTTTGGGCACCCGGTACTAGGCTGATGGCCATGTTGACCCGCGAGCTCCGGGAGCCGCTCCTCTTCGTGGACGTGCTCGGCCTGCCCCTGGCGGAGGCCGCACGGCGCCTGCGCGTGGACGTGGTCCTGCTCGGCGCGCGCCTGACCGTAGCGCGTGCATGGGTCGCCCAGGAGGAAGCGTGACAGCCACGTGCGATGCACTGGTGGAGGCTGCGCGCGCCGGCGATCGCGCCGCCATTGAACAGCTCCTGGTGCGGTATCAGCCGGATGTGCGGCGATTCGCGCGCCGTGTGTGCCAGACCAGTGAGGACGCCGACGATGCGGTGCAACACACCCTGGTGCAGTTTTCCCGGCAACTGGGGGCGCTGCACGGGGTCGCGCGGTGGACGAGCTGGCTCTTCACCGTGGTGAAGCACGAGTGCACGCGACTCATCGCCCGAGCGAGGCGCACGCGCCCGCTAGAAGAAGCAGACGACGTGCGACTCTTCGAGCGGGCGGTGGCGGACCGCGCCGACGCCGAGCTCTCGCTGGCGCTGCAACAAGCCTTCGGCCGACTCGACGCAGACCTGCGGCGCGTCGTCTTCTTGCGCGACGTGGAGCAGCTCACCGGCCCCGAGGTCGCGGCAGAGCTGGGCATCACGGTGGAGGCCATGAAGAGCCGCCTCCACCGTGGTCGCGCGGCGCTCCGCCGGGAGCTCTCGGTGGAGATCGCCGGCGGCATCGCCACATGACCGTGCCGTCAGCGCGGACGCGGCGGCGCGGGGCGCGAGGGTAGCGGCGACTCCGGAATGCGTCCCGCCATGGTACGCACCCAGTCCGGGGCCACGCCAGGAGCCGGCGCCGGTTCCATCTTCGCGGTGGATGCCACCGCCTCCGGAGCCGCGGCCAGGATGCTCGCGCCCTTGGGGACACCCACGTAGAGGAAGTAGGTCCCGGCGTTGGCCGTCACGGTGGTCGCCACTTCGACCCAGGTGCGCACGCCCACGACCTTGGTGCTCTGCGGAGCCAGCACCGCGACCTCCGTCTTCCCGGTCGCCTGGAGAAGGTGCGCCTTCACGCCCTCCGGAACCGGCGCCGGATCGGCATTCACGCCGTCTGCGCCGGAGAGCCAGATGGATACGCGATACGCGCCCTTGTCCGGAATCGCGAAGAAGGCGCCCAACGACGTATCCACTTTGGCGCTCACCTGCAGCGCCGGCGAGCGCCGTCCGAACGGGTTATCCCAGCGGTCGAGGCGCGTCATCTTGGCCAACGTGAGCGCCGCCGGGTCCACCGCGAAGAACGAATTGAATCGATATCCTGGCGCGTCGAACTGCGGATCGGCGAACAGGTTGTCGGGGCGCCGTGCGAGGTTGGCATTCTCAATCAGCGTCCGAGCCGGTGTGGGCGCCGGCGTGGTGGCTGCGGGGGCTACCGGCGCTGGGTCGTCCGAGGAGCATCCGGCGGTACCGATGGATACGAGTGCAAGAGCGAGTGCGCCGAGCGCCGAGTGATTGAAGTGCGTATTCATGTTCAGGGTACCTGTGCGAGCCATGCTTGGGCGGCGAGGATGGCGGTGTCCTTGCCTTGGAGAAGGTCGGAGAGCTTTTGCGTGACCACCACGTCGGCCGCTACGCCGCGACCGCTGACGGTGCTGCCCACCCGGGCGCTCGCCACGTCCGCGCCGGCGCGTCCGTCCTCGTACTGAATGCTGTCCATGGTCCGGCCCGGGACCACCGAGCCCACGAAGGAGATGCCGCCGAAGGCCCCGGCGGTCTGCACCGCGGAGAAGATGCGCGTATTGGCACGGCCCTTGAGCACGAACGGTACGATGTCGTTGGCGGAAACCGAGGCGCCGTTGAGCCACGCCATCTTCGCGCTGGTACGGGAGGCAACGCCGGTTCCGTCTGCGGTCACCACGTCGGCCCCGGAGAAGAGACAGGCAAATCCGTCCTTGCCCACGCAACCGAGCGTCGCGTCGTCCACTGCCGCGAGATTGCCGCGGTCGAGGAGCATCAAGATCGGCTTGGTGCCCTTCGGTATCAGCATGTTCACCATGGCATTCATGTTCACGGTCTTGCCGCCATGGCCGAGCCGCGCATCGACCAGGTATTTCGGCGTATCCACCGGGAATGCCTTCTCCGCGTCAGGCGGGAAACCGGGATTGGAGAAGCCGTCGAACTGCACGCGCACGGTGCCGGTCGCATCCTTGGGGAGGGAAGAGAAGAGCTCGGCTTCCGGCGGACCCGAGCCCAGCTCGCCGATGCGCGAGAGGCGCCCGTCGCAGGGAATGGTGTAGACGAAGCTGGCGAAGGCGCCGCTTTGGGCCGCGGCGCGCGCCCGGTCGCCGGTCTTCACCGTGACCTCGGTGTGCGTGGCGCAGGTGGCGTCGGTGCAGCGATCCACCGTGAACGTGGCCGCGTGCGCTGTGACCAGATCGCCGATGGCGAGCGCCGCCCAGGCGTCGTCGGTCTCGGTTTGGCCCGGCGTCGAGATGCTGTACTTGGAGAAGGCGGCGCGGACCCAGGCCACCGCTTCCTGCCCGTCGACCGTCTTGAGCACGTCTCCGCGCCGGAGGTCGGAGGTCTTTTCGGTGTCGAAGACCGCGAAGCCGGTGCCGCCGCCCAGCACGTCGCGGGTCACCAGGCCGAAGCATGCGCCGGGCGCGCCCGCGGTCTGGTACGTAACGTCGGGATTGAGCGAGGTCGCACCGGGGAATCGACCCGACGACGTGTGCATGTTCCGCAGCGTGTGCAGCGCCGCGATCATGCCGGCGTAGAAGCGCCGCGACGAGGTCTCGTTCACCAGCGCGTCGAGCGCAGCTTTGTAGGTCGGCAGGCGCGCCACCGCGCTGGCGTCGCCCTGGTGCTTCTCGAGGATGAAGAGCGCGCGCGCCACCACTTCCTTCCGCTGGGCGAGCGATAGCGGCGTTCCGTACAGCGCCTCACCGGCCACGCACTTTCCGGCGAAGCAAGCCCCCACCGGGCCGCAGGTGGCGTCGACGTCGGCATCGGTGCAGACTACATCGGCCTGCGGCGTGCCTTCGGCCGGCAAGATCTCCAGCGCATCGAGGAGGAAGCCTCCACGCTCACTGGCCTCGGCCGCGAACTTGGTCTCCTCCATGACGCGAGCTTCGGGCACGATGAAGAGCCCGTAGATGGGGCGCCCCAGCACCTGGGCGTCGATGGGGCCGATGCCGTACTCGACCCAGCCGTCGCTGGTCTCGCGTCCGGTGGGAATCGCGCGCACGCTGGCCACCGGGATGGTGGTGCCGTCCAGCGGCGGGTCCTTTCCGGTGGGCCGATACACGATCTCGGCGGTGGGCGCGCGGCCCTCCGCCTTCGCCCAGAAGCGTACTTGCACGCGGCGCCCGGCCAGCTTGGCAAAGGCTGCTTCGTCCTTGAAGAGCAGGCCGCCGCCCGCGCTCCCGACGCGCAGGGCGTTCTTGCCCTCGATGCCCTCACCCTCGGCCACGACGGCGTCCAGGGGCGCAGTCTTCAGCGTGTAGAGATCGGCGCGCTTGATGGGGGAGAACTGCGCCAGCTCGGCATCGGACTCGAACCCGAAAGCCGTGGCGTCCGGCGTCAGTGACACGATGCCGGTGGAAGGCTGGAAAGTGGCCGCGCCCGCCGACGTGGCGCGTCCGGTCAGCGAACAGAATATGGATAGTGCGACCAGTGCGGTCGCGCGTTGCGATTGCATGCAACCGCATCAGCAAGGCGCGTGCCTCGGGTCTTGCGCACGTCGCTCTCGCAGGTAACGACCCACGTCAGCGGAGTGTGCACGCTGCGACGCAGGAGAGTTGCCGGCAAGTGCGCAGCGCATGACGCAATCGCGTCTCCGTCTCGGGCGATCGCTGCAAGAGATTGCGAAGGCACCCGCATCGAGGATGATACGGCTCGCCAAGCGCAACGGCGCGCACGGGCAGTCCTAGTTTTCGTCGCCGGTCATGACGTGAGCCCTGCCACCACCGCGGCTGCGGCGCGCCCCAGGGTGCGTCCGCGCAGGGAGTACACCTGCGGGGCGAAGACGTGGCGATCGCCGAGCTCGAAGGGAATGCGCCGGAGCGTGCCCTTCTTCAGGTCGGCGCTGGCCAGGTAGTCGGGCAGCCACCCGAAGCCCATGCCGTCGAGGATGGCCTCGCGCTTGGAATGAAAGTCGTTGAGCTGGATGGTGGCGCCGGGCTCGAGCGGCGCGGTCGAGAGCAAGAGTCGCGGGTCGGAGCCTCGCACCGTGAGCAGCGTGTGCTCCCGCAGATCGTCGAGCGTAGCCTTGCGCTTGCGGGTCAGTGGATGCGTGCGGTGTGCAACCAGATAGGCGCCCAGCTCCGGCAGGGGCGTGCCCGTCAGGTGCCCATCGCGTGGCGGCAGCACCGAGATCATCAGATCGGCCTCGCGGGCGAAGAACGCCTTCTCCACCCCGCTCAAGAACTCGGCGAACACATCGACCCGGGTGGGCGCCTTGGCGGCGGTGAGCGCCTTCAGCTGCGCGAGCATCGCGCGCACCGGGAAGATGCCGTCGAACACCACGCGCAGGCTCGGCTCCCAGCCGGTCTGGATGGTGCGACACACCAGCTCGAGATCCCGGGCCACGCCCAGGAGGCGCCGGCACTCCTCGAGCACCCGTTCGCCCGCCGCGGTGAGGCGCGTCCGGTAGCCCGAGCGGTCGAGCAGCGTGAGCCCGGTCTGGGTCTCCAGGTTGCGCAGCGCGTACACCAGCGCGCTGTGCTGCTTTCCCAAGGCGCCGGCAGCTTTTGCCAGCGTGCGGTAGCGCGCGAGGGCGTCGAGGGCGCGGGCCTGGTCCAGGGTGACGTTCATTGTCGAATTGTACGACAATCATGCCGCACCTTTTGTGACTTTCTAGACACTGGTCCGGGCGCTACCAAGAAGGGGAGGAATCAGCGCCATGAGCATCAATCCCATCGGGCTTTGCGGTATCGAGTTCGTCGAGTTTGCTTCGCAGGATCCGGAGGCGCTCCACCGCCTCTTCCTGGAGTTCGGCTTCTCGCGCGTCATGCGCCACCGGGACCGCGACGTGGACCTCTACCGCCAGGGCGACATCCACTTCCTCCTCAACCGGGCGCCCCGATCCTTCGCGGCTTCCTTCGAGAAGGCCCACGGGCCGTGCATCGCTTCCATGGGCTGGCGCGTCGAGAAGCCCCTCTGGGCCGAGCACGAGGCCGTCGCCCGCGGCGCCGAGCGGGGCGCCGGTGACTACACGCTGCACGGTGAGCCGCTCCCCTGCGTGGTGGGCATCGGCGGAAGCCTCATCTACCTGACCCCGCGCTGGGGCCAAGAGCTCTACGTCTCCATGGGATTCGTGGCGCTCCCCGAGTCCCTCGCGGTGCGTGTGCCGGAGAAGGGCTTCTTGGCCATCGACCACCTCACCAACAACGTCGAGAAGGGCACCATGGAACGCTGGGCGCGCTTCTACAAGGACGTGTTCGGCTTCACCGAGGTTCGCTACTTCGACATTCGCGGCGCCAAGACCGGCCTCACCTCGTACGCGCTCAAGTCGCCCTGCGGCACCTTCTGCATTCCCATCAACGAGGGCAGCGAAGCCAAGTCGCAGATCAACGAGTACCTCGAGGAGTACAAGGGTCCGGGCATCCAGCACCTGGCGTTCCTCACCAAGGACATCCTCGCCTCCCTGCGCGCCCTCGAGGGCAGTAAATCCATCGGCTTCCTGGACATGGACGACGCCTACTACAACGAGCTCTGGCCGCGCTTCGCACAGGTGTCGGAGGACCACGGGGAGATCGAGAAGCGCAACGTCCTGGTGGACGGCGACGAGAAGGGCTACCTCCTCCAGATCTTCACCAAGAACCTCATCGGTCCCATCTTCATCGAGCTCATCCAGCGGAAGAACCACGACGCTTTCGGCGAGGGGAACTTCGGCGCGCTCTTCCGCTCCATCGAGCGCGATCAGGTCAAGCGCGGCTACCTCGAAGCCTGACCGCGCCCCACAAGCGCCGGGCGTAGGGCCTCGCTGCCCGTCGCACCAACCGTGATGGGTCGCGGAGCGCCGCTGCGATGCGCGGGTGATCCGCGCTCTCGGAGTTGCGGCCGATGCCCATCACCGCTGCCGCCCGAACCGCGGGTCGCGGATCATCCAGAAGGTGGCGAAAGACCGGCAGATCACTTGCGTCGCCCACCTCCGCCAGGCCCTCGAGCGCAGGACGGCCGGCCTCCGCGAGCGCCGCGCGGTAGAATGCCTTGGCGTCGAACGGGATACCGGTGCACCGGGGCAGCTCGTAGCGCGCCTGCTCGCGCACCACGCGCGCCGGATCGAGGAGCGCGGCACGCAGTCGAGGCTCGGCCTCGCTCGGGTGCAACTTCGCCCATGCTTCGACGCCGACGACCCGAAGGGTGCGCCGTGCGTCGGCCATGGCGGCTTGGGCGAAGGGTCCAAGGAGGTCCCGCGGCGAGCGCCCGAGGAGCGTGCGCGCTGCCACCCTCGCCACACCGCCGTTGGGATTCTTGGTCGCCGCGAGCAGCAGCGGTCGCGCCCGAACGTCGGGGAGTGCGCGGGCAAGCTCCAGTACCATTCGGGCCACGGCGGCATCTCCGGAAACGGCGGCCGCCTCCACGACGCCGTCGTGACGTGGCTCCGCGAGCAACCGAAGCACCCGGGCGCGCACCCCGATGAGGGCGTCTTGGCGTCGGCGGATATCGCGCTCCGGGTCGAGCAGCGCCGCGCAGCGCAGCCAATGCGCGGCGTAGCTGGACTGCACGCGCGCGGCCGCCGCAGCCAGAGCGACCTCGTGCACGCGATCCACCCAGTCGTTGCATCGGATGAGCAGAAACGGGAGCTCGAAGCCGTCGGTCTGCAATGCCAGGAGAGCCACCGCGCGCTCGCGCAGGAAGCCATTGCCGTGAAAAGACGCCACGCCCAGGAGTGAACGAGGCATCGCGGCGTCGACGTGCAGGTCGGTCCACGCCGCCCATGGATCCGCCCAGGTGATCACCCGGTGGGTTGCCTCGAAATGTTCCAGGTCCGCCGGCGTGCTGCGCGCGACGATGGCATCGACGGCACGCACCGCCTCGGCGCCGCGCTCGCGCGACCGCGGCGACAGAAGGGGCAGCAGCGCCACCACATCGCGCATCGATCCATCTTCGACCAGAGCTGGGATGTCCACCGCGTCCCCCGTGATCATGGCATCACTCTACCCGTTCCGTGGTCCGCTCGCCATCGGGAGCGCGCTCGGGTGCAGGGCGCGCTGGAGTCGAGCCAGTCCCTCGGCGAGGAAGTCGGCGGTGGTGCGGATGCGAGGTGTGCGCCGGGCGGCGCGATGCACGCCCAGCCAGAGCTTGCGCACGGGGCTGGGAGTCGGCGTCGCAAGGCGGCGAAGGCCAGGTGTCGCGTCGCCCAGGAAGCACGGCAGGCACGCGACGCCCACGCCGGCGGCGGCCAAGGTCGCCATCGGTTCCCGACCGTTGCAACGCACGGCAACCACCGCCCGAGCCGTCATCTGCGCCAGCCAATCGTGGTCTACGATGGGACCGATGTCGTGGGTCATCCCGATGAAGACGTGGCCCGGCGCGCCCTCGGCGAACCGGGGCGAGCCTCGCCGCGCCAGGTAGGCATCGGCCGCGTAGACCCCGAACTCGAGGCTCGCGACCGCTCGCTGGAGCACCGAATCGTGCCGAAACTGCGATGGCCGGATGGCGATATCCGCCTCGCGCTTGGCCAAGTTGAGGTGCCGCGCCTCGGCGTGGAGCTCCAGCTCCAGCAGTGGGTGCTCCGCGAGCAGCGGTCCGAGAAGGGGGCCGAGGACGGAGCGCACCAGCCACTCCGACGCGGTGACGCGCACCTTGCCCTCCACGCCGAGGTCGTGGCCGCTGGCGCGGCTCTCTGCGCGCGCCGCGTGGTCGCGCATGGCCTCGGCGTGCTCGACGATTCCGCGGGCGATCGCCGTCGGCTGAAAGCCAGCGGGCCCGCGCACGAAGAGCTCGGCGCCCAGACGTTGCTCGAGCTGGGCGATGCGCCTGCCCACGGTGGGCTGGGTGACGCCGAGCACCTTGGCGGCGGCCGACAGTGTGCCGTGTTGCGTGACGGCGAGGAAGAACTGGAGGTCGTCCCAGGGCAGCATGCTCGTGCATCCTAACTGGCCATACAAAAATGCATAGCCGGTGTGCGGCGGTGGTGCCTTGTGGCGACCGAGACCGGCCGTACCCTCGGCCCATGAAGAACCGGTTCTTTCCGCTATGCGTATTGCTCGCGGCTTCGTGCGGCGTCCCGCATGGCTCGCCACCTCCTTCGAGCGCGTCGGCACCCGGCCGCCCTCCGTCGTCCTTGCGGGTCCGTTGGCTGGGAGGCCCGACGACCACGTTGGAGCGCGGCGGCCTGCGCGTGCTCACCGACCCCATGCTGGGCTCCCGGGCGGACAACGCGTTCGTGTTGCCCAAGCATCCGTCTTCGGGCGCTGTCAACGCACCCATCGCGCGGTACACCCTCGCGCCTCCGCTCGACGTCGGCACGTTGTCCGCCGTCTTGATCAGCCACACGCACAACGATCACGTGGACGCGGAGGCCAAGCGATCGCTACCCAAGAGCCTGCCGGTCGTCGTGGCGGCGGCGGGCGGCGACGCGCTACGCGCAGCGGGGTTCGTCGACGTTCGTCCGCTCGACTGGGGGGAGAAGCTCACGTTGCGGTACGGCGCCGTACAGCTCGAAATTGTCGCCGTGCCCGCGCACCACGCGCACGACGCGCAGCTGGACCACGACCTCGGCCGCGGCAACGGATACATCCTCACCTGGAAGGACGCCGCCGGTTCGCTCCGCGCCTACTGGACCGGCGACGCGGTGCTTTCGGACGAGTCGCGCGACCTTGCGACGCGCTACGGCCGCATCGACGTGCTCTTGCCGCATCTCGGCGCGGTAGGTAGCGACGGCGGCTTGGGCCTGCGCACCATGAACGCCGAAGAGACCATGACGCTGACCGCGCGAATCGCGCCGCGGCTGGTCATCCCCATTCACCACACGACCTTCGGGCACTATCGAGAGCCCATCGTCGCCTTGGAGCAGCGGGTCGCGGAGGCCGGAGAACAGAAGCGGTTTCGCTTCCTGGCCGAAGGGGAGACCTGGGACGTGGAGTGAGCGGTCAGCTGCGCTTGGTGCGCTTGGCCCGGGGTGCGCCCTTGGTTGCGCGCTTCTTGGTGGTGCTCTTCGCGCGGCGAAAGCCCTTGCGGCCACGCCATTTGCGGGCCGGCTCCGGGGGCGGCTCGGGTCGGTCCTCGATGCGGAGGGTCTCCATGTGGACCTCCGCATCGGTGAGCCGCACGCGCTGGTAGTGGATGGTCTTTCCGTCTTTCTCGAACGACTCGTCGCGGAGCTCCACCACCGATGCGCGGGCGAGGGCGGCGAGCAAGAGACCGAGCTCGTGGCGATCGATACCCAGCTCGATCTGCAGCTGGCCCACGGTGGGCGCGTTCGCGCGGGCGTTCAAGCTCTCGAGGATCTTCTCCAGGCTGGCCCGGTCGTCGCGGGTCGGCGTTCGGAAAGTCTGCGCCTCGCAGGCAGCGGGGTCGCACACGTCGCAGATACCGCACGGCTGGCCGGAGTCGTGCTGATCGCCGAAGTGCCGCACCAGGCCCAGCATGCGGCAGGTGGACGACTCGGCATAGCGACGCATCTTCTCCAGTTGATCGACCTTGTGCGCGCGCTGCCGGGCGTAGGCTTCGCGAAAATCGAGGGTGCCGTCGCCGGGGTGCACCAGGCCCTCCTGATCGACGCGCACGCCGGCGTGCACCGAGAGCTTCTCCAGCACCTTCTCCAGCACCTCGGACTTCACCTTCGATTTGCGGGCCAGCTCCGCCAGATGCAGCGGACCCTTGGCGAGCGCCTTCTCCACCTGCGCCAGCTGGGCCTCCGGGGGATAGTCGCGCTCCAGGAAGAACTCGTGGGTCTTGGTGTCGCTGAACCCGTAGAGGAGCACCGCCCGCGAGGGATCGCCGTCGCGTCCGGCGCGGCCGATCTCCTGGTAGTAGCCCTCGAGCGTGGCGGGCAGCGCGGTGTGCACCACGGTGCGAACGTCGGCCTTGTCGATGCCCATGCCGAAAGCGGTAGTGGCCACCACCACGTCGTACTTGCCATTGATGAATGCAGTTTGCACGCGATCGCGCACCTCCGGCGAGAGGCCCGCATGGTACGCAGCTGCACGAATCCGCGGGCTGAGCGCCTTGGCCAGGGCCTCGGCGTCCTTGCGCGTGGGCGCGTACACGATGGCCGGACGTCGACCCGGCGGCGTGAGGATCTCGCGCACCAGCGGCGTCCGCTCGCTGGGATTGCGCTCCAGCACCTCGACCGCGATGTTGGTGCGCCGGAACCCGTGAATGAAGCGCTGCGGATTCGAGAGGCGCAGCTGCGCCGCGATGTCGTCTTGAACCGCCGGCGTCGCGGTCGCGGTCAGCGCCACGATGGGCGTCGGCATGAGCAGCGGCAATCGCTCGCCCAGCATCCGGTAGTCCGGACGAAAGTCGTGGCCCCACTGGGAGATGCAGTGCGCCTCGTCGATGGCGATGAGCGAAGGCTTTCTCCGCGCCAGCATCTCCGGAAACCCCCGCACGCGCAGGCGCTCGGGAGCGATGAACAAGAAGTCGAGGGCACCGTCGAGGTACGCCTTGCACACCTCGCGCGATTCCATCCGATCACGACCCGCATGAATGCGCGCCGCCGCGAATCCCAGCTCCAGCAGCTTGGCGACCTGATCCTCCATGAGCGCCACCAGCGGGCTCACCACCAGCGTGGTGCCTCCGCGCGCTATCCCCGGTAGCTGATAGCAAAGCGATTTGCCCGCACCGGTGGGCATCACCAGCAACACATCGTCGCCGGAAGCCACCGACCGACACACCGCCTCCTGATACGGCCGAAACGCCGCCAGATGGAACGCATCGCGAAGCAGCGACGCAAGGTCTCTCGTCCCACTCCGCCATGGAGCACCGTCACCCCGCGCGCTCCCGGGTGCAGCGCCACCCCTCGCGATCCCAGGTGCAGCGCCACCCCCCGCGACCGCGGGAGCACCAACACCCCTCGCGCTCGCGGGTGCAGCGCCACCCCTCGCGATCCCGGGTGCAGCGGCACCCCTCGCGCTCGCGGGTGCAGCGCCACCCCTCGCGATCCCGGGTGCAGCGGCACCCCTCCCGCTTGCGGGAGGGGCCAGGGGGAGGGAACGGGCGTCATCCTTCGCGAGCGCGGGAGCACCAACACCCCTCGCGATCCCGGGTGCAGCGCCACCCCTCGCCG
>JABFRG010000471.1 GCA_013141295.1 Polyangiaceae bacterium | reverse complement strand
GTACCGCCCCGGGCTTCCTGGTGGACAACTTGCTCGTCTTCCGCAGCTGGGAGTAGGCCGACTGGCGCGGCCGCGGAGCCTCCCGCGGCCGCGCCGCTTCCGAATGGCGTGCGGCACCGGCGCACGCCAGCCGTCTACAGCGCTTCGATCTCGACCTGATCTGCGTGGCGGAGTGCTTCGTCGACGAGCTGCCGAAACGCGATGGACGCAACCGCGGACTTCCCGTTGTCGAGGAAGTAGAAGCCGTCCGCCTCCAGCCGGTACTCGTACTCCACCCACGACGAGCTCGGAATCGCGGGATCGGGAAGTTGCCGCACCAACCGCTCGTGCGAGAACGCGGCGGGGACCTTGAAGCGAATCTTGTACTCGAAGCCCATCGCCCCGAAGGCTACGTCCCTCAGCGGAGGAAGGCGACTGCCCCGAAGCGCCAGCCTGCCACCAAGAGCGCCATCGCACAAAGAACGAGCAGCCCGATCACGAAGGTCACGCCGCTCCGCCGCGGCGCGCGGTGCGCTTCCACGGTAGACGATGGGACGGGCGGCGGAGGGAACGGACTCGGCGTGGCGGGAGCTTCTGCCACGCGAATCGCGCCGAGCCGGAGCGTTCGCGCTTGTTCCTTCTGCGGCCACGCCGCCTCGGGCACCGAAAAGGAAACGGCGAGCGGGTTCTCGTCGGGAGGAAGTCGGAGCGTTTCGCCAGCGTTGGGCTGCGACGGCCGAATCACGACGGGCGGAGCTTCGGTGGCGGCAAAAGCCGCGTGCGCGAACCCGGCGGGCCCGACGCGGGTGGGGGTGTCGTCCAGCAGATCGTCCCAGCTCGACTGTGGCCTATGGATCGCTCGCTCGCCGCTCGCTTCATCGTTGCCGCCGGAACGCACTTCATTCTGGAGCTCACGCATCCGCACTCTCTACGAAGAAGATGTGCCTTCGCCAAGTTGCCGTACGCGCCATTCCGAATGGACGCCATGGATCGCACCCCGAGACGTGCCAGCTTGGAGCCTCGGCGCCACCTAACTAACGGGGAACGGGCTTCTCGATCTTCTCGAGATAGCCAGCGCCGTTGCTGAAGAAGTCTTTGCCATTGGCGGTGCCGGCCACCTTGTCCGGGCAGGCCAGGAGGAGCTCGCCGCGCGCGTCGAGGGAGTTGGCTTTCAGCTGCGGCTTCACCACCTCGAGCTCGGCGGTGTTGCCGACGAGGCGCAAGAGCCCCGATCGCATGCCCGCGACCCACACCGAGCCCTCGAACTTTGCGACGTCCGCCAGGATGCTGTCGCGCCAGGTGAGCCTCCGCCGACAACCGTGCGCGCTACCGTCGAAGAACCCGCCTTGCTCGCCGACGACGTAGTACTCGTCGTCCGACGCCATGAAGACGCCCATGAGCGTCTCCCTGGTGTCCACCGGGATGGGGGTCCAGGAGCTGCCGTCCCAATGGGCCAAGAGGCCCCCCGCGCCGACCGCGAGGAGGTTCTTCGGGGAGGTGCCGTGGACGCGCACGACCTCACCGGGGCTGGGCATCGGCGTGAAGGTCGCGCCGCTGCCCTGGTACATCACGAAGCTCCGGTCGGTCTTCTGGCCCCAGGTGAAGACGTGGTCGTCGTCGGTGCCCCAGACCCCGTTGAGGGTCACGTCCCAGTCGTTGAGCGTCCAGGGCCCCTTGTCGATGTCCGTGGTCCAGCGCAGGCCGTCGAAGGTGTCGGTGACGTAGGCGGCCCCCGAAGCCGAGCGCCATAGGGTCGACAGGTAGCGGTTGATGATGAGTCGGGCCCCGAGCATCTTGCCTCGGAGCAGCGCTACGCACGAGTGGCAGGAGTACGGCGAAAAAGGCGCCGCGTCGTCCCACCACATGCCGATGGCGGAAGAATCGCGCAGCGCGAAACCACTCACACCGTGGAAGGAATAGACCAGAGCCATGCGGTAACCTCCTGGTTCGACCTGTTCGCCTCGCTCACCCGAGGTCCACCGATGGGCGATTCCATCGAGGGGCCGAAGAACGGGCGAGGAGAAGGATACCCTAGACCAGGGTGCTTCGCCGCTGCACGAGGCGTGATGGTGGTCTCCCTCAGGCGCACCCCGCCGCGACGACCATCGCGAAGACGCGCGCAGCGCCGCGAACGTTCGCGGGACGCTTGCTGCGGGGAGTCGCCATCGCTTCGTCGCGCGCCTCGGAAAAACGGCTGCCCGCGACGACGGACGCGCGGTTGGCAAGCAGCATGCTTGAGGGGCGCCATGGTTCAAAAGAAGCGCACTCGCCTCGCAGCCTTGAGCTGCTCGCTGTTCTCCTTCGCCTGCGCGTCCGCGGACGGCACCCACGACGAGCGCCCTACCGCCACCGAGGAAGCGCAGACCGGTGCCGCGCGGGACGAGGCCGACGGCTACGAGCCCGACGACAGCACCGACCCGGCGCTCTCGAACCGCCCTGGGCTCGGGCAGGCATACGCGGCGCCGGTCGCGACGGCCTCCCCCTACCCGGTGTACACCAAGGCAGAAGTCGACGCGTGGTCGACCTCTAGTGCACAATACACGCGCCTCGCGAGCTCGTGGGCGGGCAACGTGAATCGCGCCTACGCCGCGTACCCGACGCAGATCAGCAGCGTGCAGCGCGACGTGCTGAAGGACGAGTCGGTCTACATCAAGACGCAGGCGGTGCTCTGGGCGGCCGACGGCAATCCGGCACGACGCGCGAAGGTGTTCGCGCTGCTCGACGGGCTGCGGGGCGTGACGTCGTGGCAGACGGACTCCGGGGAGCAGTACCGGCTGGTCTGCGGCTGGGCGTCGACGAACCTGGCGCAGGCCGCCGCCATCGTCGGCTACCAAAATGCAGACTTCAAGCGCTTCTTGACCAAGGTCAATTACCCGATCATGGATTGGACCGGCGCGAATAACTGGCAAGCGAGCTTCGCGGACTCGAAGCTGGCGATTGCGGTCTACGCAAAGGACGCGGCGCTCTACGCGGACGCCAAGGCCTACTTCTACAAGCGACTTCCGCAGTCGACGTACCACTCGAGATACGACGGTACCCACGTGGTTCCACTGCTCGACGCGAAGGGTGTGGCGAGCCCGGCGGTGACGATTCAGGCGTGGGGCGGCTACTGGGGAGCGCCGCAGGTGAAGGCTGACTACACGTTCGTGAATCCGTCGTACGTGACCGACGGCTTCGTGACAGAGACGATCCGCGATGTGGGGCACGTGGGGATGGGGCTCGGCGCGTGGATGCATGCGGCGCGTACGATTCGCTCGCACGGCGACACGCTCGAGAAGTCGGCCTACGACCGCATCCGCGCAGGGTACGCGCTCCACGCCAAGCGCGTTTTGGTCTTGAAGAGGACGGGCACGACGCCGGCGCCGGTGCCGGTGAAGGGCATGGACGGCGGCGATCAGGCCTGGTTCGGAGCGGTGAAGCTCTTCGGCACCGACACGCCGGCGGACGTGATCACGATGACGAAGCACCCGGACGTGACGGGCTTCGCGGCGGCGGGCGCGAACCACCTGGTCGCGGAGGCGTTCGCGGACGGAAACTGAACGAGGCGTAGCGCGCGGCGCGGCGCCGCGACGGGCTACGGGCCTTCGGTGCGAGATATCTCGAGCTCGACGGTGTCGCGCCAGCCCGCGGTCGAGTACTCGATACTGTAGCCGTGCCAACTCAACGTTTGACCGCCCGCGATGGATACCGTTTCGCGGGCGCTGCCTTCGCTGAGGGTGAGCTTGACACGCATGGAGGTGCCCCCGGTATTCATGTACTTCTCGACGACTTCTTCCACAGCGATGCTCAGGCCATCGACGACGCCGGAGCTATTGGGCTTGTCCTTGCGGGCGCCGAGGGAGATGTGCTGCTTCCCCGCGCTGCGAACCGGCGCGGGCCCGGCGTCGAGCGGGAGTACCGGTGGCGCGGCCGGGGGAGGCCCCTCGTTGCAGGCGACGAAAAGGAGCGGAGCCCCCACCGCGAGCCCCGTCCTACGAATGAAGCGCAGCATGGCGGGTCCATAGCATCTCGCAGCGGCCAGTGGAGCGCTCAGAACGGCAGGAACTTCAGCCCCACTGCGCGCTCGACGACCCACACCGCGCCCACCAGAGCCACCGCGGCGGAGCCGGCCTGCAGCACCACGCGACGGTACGCTTGCGTGTTGCGGGCGAGGAAGGCCAGCGGCAGGAAGAGCGCCACCAGCGAGAGCTGCCCCACCTCGACGCCGACGTTGAACGAAACCAGCGTCGCCAGCAGCGTGTCGCGGGAGGCCCCGAGATCCGCCAGCGCCGACGAGAAGCCGAAGCCGTGCACCAGGCCGAGAATGAAGGCCACGCCCCAGCGTTGCTCGCGAAACAGCGGCCGCAGGTTGTTCACCGCGGCGAGCACCACCGAAGCGGCGATGGTCGCCTCCACCAGCCGCGACGGGAGCGACACGTAGCCGAAGGACGCGAGCCCCAGGGTGATGGAGTGGGCCACGGTGAAGGCCGAAACGATGCGCAAGACGTCCACCGCGGCGTCGCGGAGGCGCGGCACCGGTGCCCACTTGCCGTCCGGCTGGCGGCGGAACACCGCCGGGAAGAGCAGCGCGAAGAGGAACGCCAGGTGATCGATGCCGCTCCAGATGTGGCCGATGCCCTCGCGCACGAAGTGCAGCGGCGAGGCCTTGGCGACCCCCTCGAAGGTGTGCTCGCGGGCCGAGTCCTGGAGCACGAAGATGGTGTCGTCCGCGCCGCCCTTCACCCGCACCACGCCCCGGTGCAGCCGGTCGACGTCGAAGAGAAGCGTGTACTTTACCGTCAACCGGGTGGCGTCGCCGGGGCAGGTGGCTCGCGCCAGGAGCGTGGCGTAGGCGCCATCGCTGTGGGTGGTGGTACCGAGCTCGGCGTCGCCGGTGAGCACCTTGCATGCGCCGGCGTCCACCGAGAGCGCGAGGCCCGCGAAGGCCCACTCGGTGAGCATCGCGCGGGCGGCCTGGAGCTCGCCCCAGGTGATGTGACCGTCGCCGCTCTCGTCGAGCCCCAGTGCAGCGTCCATGTCGCGCAGGGCGATGTCCCAGCGCACGTCTACCGTATCGCCGTGGGGCGTGAGCGTGAGGTAGCTGTCGGAGGCCTTGTGCGCATGGGCCAGGCGCGGCGCGAAGAACGCGAGGGCGGCCAAGAGGAGCGCGACGACGTGGAGAGTGCGCTTCATGGGGTGCTCCGGGCGAGAGCCAGCAGGGTCGGATCTTCCAGGTGCGTCTCGGCGAGGAGCGCACGCACCGGCGCCGTCGCCGCGAGATCACCCTTGGCGCGCGCGGCCTCCAGGAACACCCGGGCGTCCGCCGGCTCCCGCTGCACGGCCCAGTTCTCCTGGGCCAGCGTCAGCGCGCGAGCGGCATCGCCGACGATCTCGCGCTCGTACCACGACTCCTCGCGCAGGTGCGCGCGGTCGCCGCGCAGGCGGACGGCAGCGAAACGCTCCGCCAGCTCCCGGGCTACCGTTACCGCGCCGGTCTGGCCCAGGCGCTTCTTGGCCACCACCACGCGAAGAAGCAGGGCGTCCTGTTCCGTGTAGAGCGCAAGAAGCGGGAGCACCTCGGCGGGTCGACCGAGGTCGAGCAAGAGATCGGCATACGCCCGCAGCACGTACGGATCCGAAGGCGACACCTGCAGCGCCTTCCGGTAGTAGGCCTCGGCGCGATCGCGGGCGCCTTGCCGCTCCGCGTACTCGCCCAAGGAAGAGATGGCCCAGACGATCTCGGCGCGGGTGCGGGGCGCGCCGCCCTGGCCCAGCGTACCGAGCGCTTCGCCCACCTTCACTTCGGCCGCGGCGCTGCGCCCGGTGAGGCTCCAGGCGTTGCCCAGGCACACCGCGGCGGAGAGCGCGTCGCCCAGCTTGGGGCACTCGGCCTCGGCATACTTGTAATCTGCACGCACCGTACGAATGGTCGCGAGCGTGAGGCGCGCCTGGTCATTCTCCGGCGAACGCGCCAGGAGCCCAGTGAGCTCGGCATCGGCGCGCTCGAACTCGTGGAGGCTCTGGAGAATGGTGGCCCGGAGCAGCACCACCGAGGCGGGCGCTGCAGGATCGTCCCAGTGCGCGCCGAGGGCAGCCTTGGCGCGGCCCAGGGCGCGGGGATCGCCCGATGCGCGACCGGCGTCGATCTCCGCTTGAGCCAGGCTCACGGCTTCGTCCACCGTGGGCGCGGCTGCGCGGCCCTT
Source organism: Polyangiaceae bacterium (assembly GCA_013141295.1). Classification (GTDB taxonomy): domain Bacteria; phylum Myxococcota_A; class Polyangia; order Polyangiales; family Polyangiaceae; genus JABFRG01. Next base: position 7,581 of record JABFRG010000471.1, on the reverse strand, counting down.
GCGCCGGGCGGGCTGCCCCTGGCTCTTCTCCAGGATCTCGTTCGGGTCCGTGGGCACACGCACATCGACGTTGGCAGCGTTCACGGCCGCAGGCTTGGCCACGACGATCACCGTGGTGATCAGCGTGGCGAAGACGGCGAATGCGGCGATGCGGCGACGGGACATGGGGCTTCCTCGGAGGATGGGGATGCGACGCGGAGCGCTGGGGAACGCTCCGCGTCGCGCGGGGTTCACTTGAAGAACGCGGGCTCGAAGACGTCCTTCGGCTCGGTGTCCTTCGCGGGAGCGGTCGCGAGATCGACCGGCTTGTTGTTGTCCTTCGTCTCGTTGAGGATGAGGTCCTTCACGAACTGGGCGAACTCCTTGTCGCCCCCGCCATCGGGGTTCGGATTGACCACGTCGCCGTTGTTGCCGCCATCGTTGGGAACGTTGGCCACTGCGTCGTCACCGTCGCAGGCGGCCGCCGCGAGCGAGGCGAGGAGGATCCCCACCGCGCTCAGGCACCACGTGCGCGACTTCACGAGCCACCCGCGCCCGGGTTCGGGACGTTGAGGTAGGGGAACTCGTTGAGAAACTGCGTGTCCTGCTGGGGTACGAAGTCACCGAGCGGAAGGTCGGCGTTGGGCGCGGTGGTCGAGGTGCCGATGCCGGAGCCGAGGAGGTAGCCCATGGCCACGCGAAGCGCGATGTCCACGGTGTCGTCGCCGGGGCGGCGACCGTTGGGGAAGCCGGCCGGATCGCAACCCGGGTTGGCGGTGTCGAGGACCTTGGGGTCGTTCGGCGTGGCGCCGGCCTTGAAGCAGAGGGCCGCGCCGAGGCGCTGCTGGCTGCCGCGAGCCGTGGTGGGGAGCGCGGTGTTGAGGCGGAGCATCTCGCCCACCACCGGGGTTCCCTTGAACTTGTTCACGCCGGTGACGCCGGTGGCGAACGCGGTGACGAGGTCGGTGCGGGGAAACACCGTGGGCGCCTTCACGTTGGCCGCACCGAAGAGACCTTCGAGCACCGCCGGGAGCGTGGGGTTGGTGATGTAGTCGGCGAAGTTCTTGAGGTCGTCGGCGGGGACGCTGGAGTTGAACTTGTCCTTGTCCTTGATGCCGATGACCACTTCGTTGACGAGCGGGCTACCGAGACGCGACACCTGGGCCCAGGCGCCACCTTCGCGGGAGGGCTTGCCGTAGGTGGCGTCGGGGTTGATGGCGCGGGCCTGGCGCACGCTGGCGCTGGACCAGCCGCCGATGACGTCGTCACCCGCCGACTTGAGGCACGCGATGGGCACCTCGAGGGCGATGGTGGTGACGTTCTTGTTGCCGATGGGGTTCCCGAGGGAGCCGCCGTTGGCGTCGGTGAGCTGCGCCGCCGAGGCGTTCACCAAGTCGAAGATGTTGCCGAGGAGGACCGCGAAGCCTTCCTGGCGCTGTCCCACGAACACCTTGATGTCGGCGCCGGCAGTGCAGGCGTTGGCGCCGGCGGGAATCTTCGCCGGGAAGATGTGGGCCTTCGAGTACGTGTCGTAGGCTCCCACACTTCCGAAGGACTTGGTGCCCACGAAGTCGAGCGGCTTCACGAACGAGTTGCCGCCGGCGGAGTTGGCCACGTCGGCCGCTTGACCGGTGCGGCGATCACCGCGCACCACCTTGACGGTGTAGGCTTCCTTCACGTTGCGGAAGCTTCCTTCGTTGGCCGCCGTGAGCGGGTTGCCGGGCGCGCCCGGGAGGTTGGCGTTCACGAAGGGAATCGACACCTTCTTCTGCGAACCGGCGGGGCCGATGTCGAGGGTGATGCCGGTCTGGCCGCCGCTGGTGTCGTTGAGCGGGTTCTGGAAGCGGAACTGGAAGGTCAGGTCTTCCTTCGCGTCGCCGGTGTTGTCGATGTGGATCTCGTAGAGAGCATCCGGGTCCATGGTGAAGTAGTTGGGACCACCGTAAGCGTCCTGCAGCGGCTGGAAGTTCGCGATGATGGTGACGAAGCCATCGCGCCCCGGCTCGTAGCTGCGGAACATGTAGAAGTCCGTGTTGTCCACCTTGGGCATCCGTGAAATGAACGGAGCTTCTCGGTGGCTCGAAGCCTGCGCGAGCTGCGGAAGCAGCATGGCCGCGCAGGCCGCGAGAGCGGGAATGAGTTGTCGAGCTCGCATGGGTATCCTCTGAGGTTCGAAGAAAAGAGGCGCGCACGTCCGCATTGACGAGCACGCACAGACCTCCCGAGAGACCACCGTGTTCGTGACACGATTTTGATAATTCGTGGCACCGACGGGTCGATCGAACCCGAGCGCACCGCCGGCGAGGGTCTGCACGGTACTATCGCCGGGGCCGACGAAAGGTTTCGCGACGGCGCGCAGAAACTTCCGGCGAGGTCCGGCGTAAGCCTTCGCATGCGACACTCCTTGCGCCTTCTCCTTCTCGTGGGACTCGTGGCCGGCTGCGCGAAGAGCGAGCCTTCGAGCACCACCGGCGTCGCGACCGCGGCACCCAAGCCCAGCATGCCCGAGGTGACCGCCGACATCCTCAAGGGCGCAAGTCCGGCGACGCCGCCCCCCGGCAACCTCATGAGCATTCCCCAGCGCTTCGAGTCGGAGGCGCAGCACCGTCCGGCGCACGCCGTGCGCAGCGAAGCGGTGGTGGGCGCGCTGAAGAAGGCCGGGCTCCCGGTGACCAAGCAGTCGCAGCACCTGGCCGGCCCGTTCCTCGCCGCCTATTGCCTGGGGATCAAGGTGGGCGAGAGCGACATGAGCGTGTGCGAGTACAGCGACGCCGACACCGCCACCAAGGGGCGCGACGCTTCGCTCAAGTCCTTCGGCGCCAACGGGCGCGAGATTTTCCGCAACGGGCAGACCACCCTCACGGTGCGCTCCCCGCTGAACGACGACGGCGCCCGCACCCGCCAGACCGCCGTGAACGCCTTCATGGCCCTCAAGGCAGAGTAAGGGCGATCGCGTTCCCGCCTCGGGCGATCGGCGCGGAAAACCGCAAGACTCTTGTCTTCGGGCCCTCGTGGCCGTAGACAACGGATGCCATGTCTGCAGCCTCCACGACGCCCGCCGAAAGCGGAAACTTTCTCCGCTCCCGCCTCGGCTCCCTGCTGGCGATCATGCCGCTCGGGGTCTGGACCCTCGTGCACCTCTGGAACAACCTCTCGGCCTTCCAGGGCGCGTCGGCGTGGCAATCGGCGGTCACCGAGCACGCGCACCCGCTGGCGCAGCTCATCACGTCGATCCTGGTGCTGCTGCCCCTGGCGCTCCACACCATCTGGGGCCTCAGCCGCATCTTCACGGCCCGCGCCAACGTCCAGCGCTACACGTTCTTCGCGAACCTGAAGTACATCATCCAGCGCCTCAGCGCGATTGGCATCGTGCTCTTCTTGGGCGCGCACATCTGGCTGGCGATGCTGCACCCGCGGCTGGTGGAGCACCACGCGGAAGCCTTCGGCGACATCGCCGGGCAGATGCACCACCACATGCCCACGCTCATCGTCTACATCCTGGGCACCCTCGGTGTTTCGTACCACCTGGCCAACGGCGTCTCCACCTTCGCCATGGGCTGGGGCCTGGTGGGCACCCGGCGCGCGCTGAAGAAGCTCGAGCTCGCCACCTACGCGCTCTTCATCGTCCTCCTCGGCATGTCCTGGGCGACGATCTACGCGCTCTACGTCGCGGGTCGCTGATTTCGCTAGGGGGCGGCGTGGGCAGCGGCTACGAGATCGAGCTCACCGATCCCGACCTCTCGCACTGCACCTGCTGCGGCGGGCTCACCGTGCGGCTCACGCGCTTCGTGAAACGGCACGGCGACGCGTTCGCGGTGTACTACGCGAACTACTCGAACAATCACCCCGATAACGAGCTGGCGATGCTCGTTTCGATCGGACCGTGGGGTGAGGGCGCCGCGCCCGAAGATCGCGCCGCGTTCTACTGCACGGTGCGCGTCACTGAAGACTCGTACCAAGTGATGCTCGGCGATGCTGCGACCTCCGGCTGGAGCGGCGCGACCCTCATGGGCACCCTGCTCTCCCGCGATGCCGCGCGGGCGCATCCCTGGAAGGCCACGGCCTTCGAAGTGCTCGACCACGGCTTCGCGCGTGATCCGGGTCTCATCGGGTTCCTGCAACGCGTGCGCTGCGGTGACGCCGGAGTCCCGCTCGAGCAGAGCTACGGCGCACCCGACGACGTGTTCGCGCTCGGCGATGCGAAGGAAGGACGCGCCGAGCTCCACCGAAACTTCGCGTCCCTCGACGGTACGCGCTTCTTCGTCCGCTGCTTGCTCCCGATCCCGGTGGCGAGCTACCGCGCGTGGTGCGTCGGCGTCTGGGTCGAGGTCGCAAAGGCAGACTACGATCGGGCGCGTGACGCGTGGGACGACGCGGAGCGATATGCGCTGCTGCGCTTCTCCGGCACCCTGGCCAACACGTGCGACGCGAAGCTGGCGCTGCCCATCGTCGCGGGCACGCCGGTGCACGTGGGCGTGCCGGATCCGGAGTCCGTCCTCACCATCGTCGGTTCGTCCGACGCGAAGGTCGAGGAGGCGCTCGACACCGAGTGGTCCAAGGAGCGCTTCGAGACCTACGCCGTCACGCACGGCTATCTCTGAGCTTCGCTCGCGGCGCACGATCTGCGCCGCGCCGTCCGTCGTTGACCGCGCTCCATGGGCCGAGTATCCGAACGCGCAGAGGTAGCCCATCGTGTCCGCACTTCTCGTCGCTCTCGGTCCGATCATCGGCCTCATCGTGGGGTTCGCCGCGCTGCAGTGGGTGCTCCGGGGTCACCGGAAGGAACGCGGCCCTTGGCTCGGGATGCTCGAGGTGCGCGCGGCGGATGCCGCGAACGCAGGCGGCGGCGTGGGAGCGCTCGAAGGCCTCGTCACCGATCACGGGAGCATCGCACCCATCGTCGCTCCGTTCACGGGGCGCCATTGCTTGGCCTTTCACGTCGAGATCGTCACCCGCGAGATGTTCGGGAATCAAACCACCTGGGAACGTCTCTTCGACCACGGAGATGGCCGTTTCGGGCTCGCCGGGCCCGACGGGCAGGTACGAGGCGAGGTGGACTTTCAAGGAGCGCAGGTCTTCTTCCCGACGCCTCTCACCGCCTACAACAAGCTGTCGGGGGCGCTGCCCGAGACGGTATTCCAGGGCCCGCCCGATCAAGTCCCGGCGCACATGGTGGCGTTCGTTCGAGAGCTGACCCCCGAGCTCCAGCGCCGCATCGCCAGTCCCGGCACGCAGCTGCTCGGCGGCAAGCGTCTCTTCTTCAACGAACGTTTGATTGTACCCGGCCAACCGGTCGTCGCGACCGGCTGGTGCGACCCCGATCCGTTGGGCGTGCGCGTCGTCGCCACCGACCAGCTGCCCGTCTCCTTCGCGTTCGGGACCATCGCGACGCAACGCGCGGCGCTCACCAAGCTTCCCATCGGCGACATCGTGACGGCGGTGTTCGTGGCGCTCTTCGTCGGGGGCGCCGCAACGGTGTTCCTTGCGAACGCTATCGAGTAGGCCGGGGCCCAAGACGCCGCGCAGCAGCTACGCGGTGGAGCCGCCGCGGCTGATGGCGGCGTCGTGCCAGGCGCCGCCTTCGGACTCCTCGAGCACGAAGTCCTGCCAGCCGTCGCCGCCGGACGAGCGCACGACGAGCTCCGGCTTGCCGTCGCCGTTCATATCGAAGACCGCCACCGGCCGGAAGCACACCTCGAAGGCGTCGGCGGGCTTGCTGCGATAGGTCTTCACCACCGACCAGGCACCGCGCTCCTGACGCGCCACCACGTACGCGTTGCGGCCACCCCACACCGCATAGCGCTCCACCGCGCCGCCGGCACGGGTGACGCGGAACGCGAGCGCATCGGTGGCGAGCTCTCGACACTGGGAGAACGGGCTCGACTTGCCGCGGGCTCGCACCGGTCGCTCACCGAGGGCGCGGAGCTGGGCCCACTGCGCCGACGTCGGTTGCCACGCCACCGAGGGCGACGGACGCCAGACCGAGTCGGCGGAGACGAAGACGTAGCGACCGTCGTGCGGGAGCTTGGGCGCGAACGAGAGCTCCGCGCAGCCGGTCGCGTCGTAGTCGTCCTTGGCGCTCACCGTGAAGGTGCCCGCCTCCTGACCCCAGGTGTCGATGGCGCGCCACGCGCTTCCGACGGTCGCCCAGCGTCGCTTGGCACCACACGGCTGCGCCTTGGTGCTCGACACCTCGGCGATCTGGCCATCGGCCACCACCGCCAGCGGCACGTGCGGATTGCCGGCGAGGAAGTACGAAGTGGGCGCGCCACTCCGCGCAGCTCGACGCGGATGCTCTCGTCCGCGGGCCGCGGCCGGGGTCGAGGCCAGCAAGACCAACACACCGAGGAGGATCGCGCTTCGCATCCCCATCGGCTATCACGCAGGCTCGCGCCCGGGCAAAGTCCCGGCGGTTCGATCAGGAGAGGTCCGCCAGACACGCGGCCACGCGCGGCCAGAGCTCGCGCAGGGTGGTGCTCCCCGCGTTGGTGAGCACCTGGTCGAGCGCGTCGTCGAGCCCCTCGAGGCGCGCGAGGTCGGCGGCCACCTCGGCGTTGGCGTCGTCCGGCCCCAGTGCACCCAGGCGCGCCACGAGGGCGCGATCGTGCAGTCGGACTTCTTGCCGCTGGTTGATCCCGCGCAGAAGGTCGGCGGTGGTCTCCACGTCGCCCATGAGCTCGAGCCCACGCTGCGCCGCCTTCTCGCCTCGCGCCCACTCGAGAATGCGCTCGCGCAGGCCGCGCAGCATGGTTCGATCGGTGGCGCGCACGTACGCGTAGGCCGGATCGGTACGCAGCGCCGCCAGCGCTCCCGCAGCGTAGCGCAGCGCATGCAGAACGCCTTCCGGCGTATCGTCCGGGGGCCGGCGCAGGCTCCGGCGAAAGCGTGCGTAGAGCTTTCGGGCCGCGAGCGCCGACTCCACCTCGGTGCCGGAGAGGTCGAGCGAATCGTTCAAGGCCTCGGGTACCTCGGAGCCGGCGTGCGCGACCTTGAGCACCGCGCGAATGGCGCGGATCAGCTTGCGACGACCGGCTTCCACCGCCGACAGCAGCTCGTCTTCTTCCCGCGCTTCGGCGAGCTGGCGCTGCACGCCCTTCATCTCCAGAAGCCCCGCGAAGCACAGATCCGACGCCGAGGGCCCGGTCGACGGCGGCGGGAGCGCGGTCGCCTCGAATGCGTCGGCGAAGGGATCGTCGACGATCTCGATCTCCACCTCTTCGTCGTGACGCTGCACCTCCTCGAGGAGCGCCACGCCCCGCTCGATGAGCGCCCGGCCCTCGCGAATGGCCCGCGGGGGATCCTCGTCCGGGTGCTCGCGCGGAGCCACCAGCAGGCACGCGTGATCCCGAAGTGCCGAGAGCGCGACCGACTGGGTGGGCCGGGCAGGCTCGGATCCGCTTCGTTGCGGCGGTGGGTCTTCGGGTGCGCCCGGGTCGAAGTGGCTTTGCATCGCTATCTCGGAGTCGTCAGCCCGATAGGGTGCAGATCCAGCCGGGGCGGCAATGGATCGTGTGACTGCAAACGTCGGCACGCGAAGGTCTGAGCTTGCACGGCGCGGCGGTTCGATCGAAATGCGTCGATATGAAGGACACGGATGTGGCT
>JABFRG010000238.1 GCA_013141295.1 Polyangiaceae bacterium | reverse complement strand
CGGACCGCTCCTCCTCCGGCAGAAGGTTCCACGATGCATCCAGCGCCCGGTCGAGGGCGTCGACCTCCAGGTGTCCTTCGTCGATGGCGCCCAGGGCCTCGCTGGTTCCGAGGGTCGCGACCCACGCGGCCACCAGCTCCAGCGCCAGCGGCAGCCGCCCGGCCCGCGCGGCCAGCCGCTCGGCGTCGGCCGCGGTGATGGGCCTGTCGGGCGCCAGTTGCCAGGCGCGTCGCGTGAGAAGTGCCACGGCGTCGTCCATGGCCAACGGGCCCAGGGAAACGACGACCTCGAGGGAGGCGCCGAGGGGCCGCTGGGAGCACGCCACCACCGAGAGGTCGGAGGTCACCCCCAGCAAGTCGAGGATGAGCTCTCGCACCGCCGCGGCCTGCTCCTCGACGCCGTCGACCACCAGCAGCGTGCGTTCGCCTTCGAGGTGCGACGCCAAGCGCTCGAGGAGAACCCGCGCGTCGTCGGTTCGTGCGGGCACCCCCAGGGCGGCGGCCACCACGCCGAGGAGCTCGGCGCGAGCCGCGGAGACCCCGAGCGCGACGACGTGGACCTGCCAGCCGTCGCGCGCCACCGCCGAGCCCAGGGCCCGCGCGAGCGTGCTCTTGCCCACGCCGGGCGGGCCGCGCAGCACCAGTAAGCGCTCCCCGCTCGCGAGGTGGGCGCGTGCGGCGGCGAGCTCGGCGCTCCTCCCGAACAGGAGCGGCGCGGGTACGGAAACGCTCACGGGCTCCTCCGCGTTCATGGCACCTCAGTGCGGCGCGGTGGCGTCGAACAGGGCCCGCAGCGTATCGAGGCCGGCCGGGCGCTCGCCCCGCGAGAGCTGCCAGACGTAGTCTTGCACCGCTGCGTTCACCGGAACCTCGATGCCGTGCGCCTTCGCCCGCTGGGTGATCTCACCGTTGAGAAAGTCGACCGCCGGCGTGCGACCACGCTCGATGGCCGAGAGCATGCTGCTGCGCATGCGCCGGTAGCGAAAGCCTACCGCGAGCAGCAAGCTGTGCTTGGCCACCAGGCCCGCCGAGCCCGCCGCGGTCTTCTCCTCGTCGGTGAGGGCGATCCAGTCGAGGTCGATGGTGCCGGAGACCTTCTCCAAGCGCACGCGATCGCGGCGCGCGACCTCCACCACTTCCGTCATCACCTCGAGAGCGAGGCGTCGTACGAAGCGGTGGCGCATGAGCTCGCCCAGGCGATCGCCGCCCAGCGTGCCGAGCGACGAGATGGCGCAGTTGATGGCAAGCTTGCTCCAGCGCTTGCCGTTGAGGTTGCCGGTGATGTCGGTGGGGCCGATGGCCTCCAGCGCCTGCGAGAGCGTCACCAGCTGCGGGTCGGTCTCGCCGTCGAGGCGGCCGAGGGTGAAGCCTCCTTCGGCGGTACGGTCGTACACGCCCGGCTCCGGCATCGCGGCGCCCCACGCCACCACCGCCCCGAGCACCCGCTCGGGTCCGGCGATCTTGGCGACGCGCGCCTCGCAGAGCCCATTTTGCAGGCACACCATGCGTCCGTCGTCCTGCAGCAGGGGAAGCGCCATGCGCGCCGCCTCTTCCACCTGCGGCGGCTGCGTGGCGAGGAGCACGTAGTCGTACTTGCCGAGGCTGGCGTCGGGGACGCCCAGGGCGATGGGCGCCCGCACCTCGCGATCGGTGCCCGCTTCGCGCAAGCGAAAGCCTTGCTGGCTCACGCTCTCGAAGATCGAGGCGTTGGTGGTGCTCGCGACGACCTCTTGTCCGGCTCCGGCCAGCGAGGCGGTCACGATGCCGCCGATGCCGCCCGCGCCCATGACCAGAAAGCGCATCAGTGCGACGCGTACTTCACGGAGCAGCCGTAGGCCTTGGTCTCCGAGGTCGTGACCGGCTTGCCGGCCGCCAGCGCCGTCAGGGTCTCGTCCACGTAGCTCACCAGCTTGCCGTTCTCCGGCGACAGCCCTTCGCCGTCGGGCGAGTTGTCGGCGGAGCCGCGGTACACGAGCACGCCCTTGGCATCGACGATCATGATGTGCGGCGTGTTGGTGGCGCCGTACTTGTGGCCCACGGCGCCGCTATCGTCGAGCAGGATGGGGTGGCTCAGGTTGTAGGTCTTCTTCCCCTCGACGTTGGCGGCCACGCCCGCGCCTTGATTGCCCGGCGCGCCGGAGTTGATGGCCAGCCACACCACGCCCTTGTCCATGGCCTTCTGCGCGGCGGCTACCAGCGGACCCTTGGTGTGGGCGTTGCGAACGAAGGGGCAGCCCGGGTTGAACCACTCGAGCACCACGGTCTTGCCCTTGTAGTCGGAGAGCTTCACCGACTTGCCGTCGAGGTCCTTGAGGTCGAAGTCCGGCGCCGCCTCGCCCACCTTCGCCGCTCCGCCCACGGTGCCCACCGACGAGGTCGACGTGGTCTCCTTGGCGGGGCTCTCGGCTCCCTTCTCCGGCGGCGATTTTCCGCAGCCCAGGCCCGCGAGCGCCAGGGCGGCGACCAGGGAAGCGACGAAGAGCGGGGAGGCTGCGCGCGGCGAAGGGGCGTTCATGACGATATTGGCCCATATTCCAGCGCCCCTGACAAGCTGGCCGCCGGCTCCGGCGCCGCGATTTGCCCGGTTTTTCCCCGGGACGCGCACGGCGGCGCTGCGTAACGCGGCGCGCACGGGGCTTTTTTGTAAGTCGAGAGGCGCCGGAGCCTGGAATTTGGGCTATGTCGGGGGTGCAATGGACCGCGAACGGGTCGTCATCACGGGAATTGGAGCGGTCACGCCGCTGGGACACGACGTGAGAACCTCGTGGGACGCGCTCGTGCAGGGCAAGAGCGGAGCGGCGCGCATTCGCAACTTCGACCCCGCCGAGTTCTCGGTTCGCTTCGCCTGCGAGGTGAAGGACTGGGACGGCTCGAAGCACATCGAGAAGAAGAAGCGGAAGGAGATGGACCGCTTCACCGAGTTCGCCATGGTGGCCGCCCAGGAAGCCATCACCGACGCGCAGCTCACCTTGACGGACGAGCAGCAAGAGAGCGCCGGCTGCTTCATCGGCGTGGGCTTCGGTGGGCTGTGGGCCATGGAAGAGGCCGCGCAGACCATCGTCGAGAAGGGCCCCTCGCGCATCAGCCCGTACGCGATTCCGCGCATGATCGCCAACATGGCGGCGGCGCACGTTTCCATGCGCCACAAGCTCAAGGGGCCGAGCTTCGGCACCACCAGCGCCTGCGCCACCGGCGCGCACGCCATCGGCGAAGCTGCGGAGTGGATTCGCCGTGGCAAGGCCGACGTCATGGTCGCGGGCGGCGCCGAGGCCACCATCACCGCCGTGGGCTTCGGCGGGTTCCAGGCCATGTACGCGCTCTCCCGCCGCAACGACGCGCCGGAGAAGGCGAGCCGTCCCTTCGACAAGCACCGCGACGGCTTCGTGTGCGGCGAGGGCGCCGGCATCCTGGTCATGGAGTCGCTCACCCGGGCCAAGGCGCGTGGCGCACGCATTTACGGCGAGCTCCGCGGCTACGGCGCGTCCAGCGACGCGTACCACCTCACTGGGCCCGCGCCCGAGGGCGAGGGCTGTCAGCGGTCCATGCGCATGGCGCTCCGCGATGCCGGCCTCACCCCGGAGGCCATCGGCTATCTCAACGCCCACGCGACCTCCACGCCCCCCGGCGACCGCGCCGAGGCGGAGGGCATTCTCCGGGTGTTCGGCGCGCACGCATCGGAGCGGCGCCTCTCGGTGAGCGCCACCAAGAGCATGACCGGTCACCTGCTCGGCGCCGCCGGCGCGGTGGAGGCCATCTTCGCGCTCCTGACGCTGCATCGTGGTCTGATTCCGCCGACCATCAACAGCGAAGAGCAAGACCCCGCCTGCCCCATCGATATCGTGCCCAACGTGGCCCGCGAGAAGCGCGTCCAGCACGTGCTCTCCAATGCGTTCGGCTTCGGCGGCACGAACGCCTCGCTCATCATCTCCGCGGTCTGACGTCGCCCATCAGGCTTGCAGATGCTGCGCCGCGTAGTGCTCGGCGAGTACTTTCGACACAAGACGGGTCGAACCGCCGCAGGAGCCGATCAGACGACCTTCTCGTAGCCGCGTCGCACTGCGCCCCGCACGTCCGCCCAGGCCCGCTTGACCATGAAGGTACCGGCTTGCCATTCGTCGGAGAGCTTCTGCTCGAGGTCTTCGGTCCAGGTGGGATGCTGCTCTCCATACTGCTGACGCGCGCCCACGCCGAAGCGAGCCGGCTCGCGATCGCGTTCCCAGTTGGGATTCTCGGTGCCGCCTTCGATGTTGGGCTGCCCCGGTGCAGGGAGGATGTCCTTCCCGGCGGCCTGCTTCAGTGTGTCGTCGACGTCCTGGTTCAGATCGGGGCCGCGGCCACCGAGATCGCGCTTGGTCTGTTCCCAGTCGCGCTCGAGCGCAGCCTTGGCGCGATCCCAGGCGGACTCGTGGACTTCTTTGGTCCACCACGCGGGGCTGAGCGAATCTTGTTGGGGGCTGGTCGTCATGGTGAGCTCCTTGATGGTCGCTCGGTACGCAATGCGCGTGCCGCCGCGCCGTCCGCGGACTTCGACGATCCGACGTGTGAGAACCGGGGCGCGACGCCACATCGGTGCCAGGTCGCCACAAGCGTGCGCCTATTGGTTCGGCAGAAAAAAGCGGGTCGCGCGGGCGCGCACCGTCGTTCGCGGTGCGGCACGCCTGTTGCGACAGCTGCGTACCATCATGAAGCGAAATGACCCCGACCGCCTGTTCCTCTTCAAGAACCCCGACCTCGCGCTCGACGAGAGCGGCCTCGGGGAGACCTATCTGCGCGGCGCCACTGGCGGGACGGAAAGCGACGACGTCGACGTGGACTTCGATCGGTTCGCGGACATGGAAGAAGAGGCCGCCGACGATCCGCCGCTCTTCATCTGAAGCGCGGCAACGCTCAGGGGCAGCGGCCCTCGCACGCAGTGCGCGCTTGCACGCAGGGGGCCTCGTTCTCGAGCGAGGTGGCGCGACAGGTGCGCTCCTCGGAGGCGCAGTCGGCCAGGCAGGTTTGGCGTTTGGTGTAGTCTGCAGCGGACTTGGCGTTGCGCGACACGTCGGTAGGAGGCGGCGCGCCCAAGGTCGTGGCGGCAGACGGACCTCCGTCGGTCGCCGCGTCGTCGCCACTCTTCCGGAACGCGAAGATGAACGCCACCGCGACCACCACCAACGCCAGTAGAATGCCGATGATCTTCATGGAGCCTCCGGAGCCTCAGCCTATCACCATTCCATGATCTCGCCGGTTCCGGTCCGGCGGCTGGGCCACTCGCCCCGGTCCCAGAACGAGAGCACGTCGGCCGCTTCCAGCGAGATGCGCCACATGTAGGCGGCCTCGCCGTCGTCGCTCGCGGCCATGCGCTCCAGCTCCGCTCGGTGCTCCCGAAGGTCGAGCTGCCCCACTGTGTAGACCACCCAGAAGCGCACCTCGGCCTCCGGCGAGCGGAGCGCTTCGCCCAGCACCTTCGACGCATCGGCACGCAAAGGCGCCGCCCGTGGGGTGCGCGGCATCGTGGAACCGAGGCCCTCGGCGGCCTGTCCGCGGATCAACGGCGGACACGCGGCGTCCCCGACGATGCCCAGAAGAACCCGCGCGGCGCGCGCCTGGCGATACCACTGCCCCAGCGCATAGACCGCCTCGCGCCGCAGGTCCGGATCGGTCTCGCGCCGGGCAACCTGGGTGAGGTTGGCGAACACCGCGTCCACTTGCCGTCGCGGCGCACGGCGCTCGCTACGGAGCAGATCGTACGCGGCGTTGGCCAGCTGCCGGAGCGCATCCCCGCGCAGGCTCTCGACCCGAAGGCTCCGGAGCGCCGCATCGATGGACTTTCTTCGCCGCTGCATCGGCCCATGGTCACGCAGTTTTGCTCGATGCGCCAGGCTTGACCGCGGGGGCGCGCGGCTGCAGCATCCGGCCATGAACGAACCCCTGCGGCTCGGCCCCGACGCTCTCTTCGCCGGCGACTATCGGGTGCTCCGGCGCCTCGTCGACGAGGGATCCAGTGGCCGCGCGGTGTACGTGGTCGAGCATGTGAGCCAGCGCAAGGAGCGCGTGCTGGAGCTCCTCCCGCAGGCCCTGGTGCGCGACGCGGAATCGCGCGCCCGCTTCGAACGCGACGCCATCGCGCCCAGTTATCTCGGGAGCGAGCACGTGGTGGCGCCGGTGACGGTGGGGGTCGACGAGGCGACGGGGACTCCGTGGCTCCTCCGGGAGTACGCGCCGGGCAGCGATCTCGCGAAGAGCCTGGCGGAACGTGGGCCGCCCCCGCCGGCCACCGCCGCCGCGCTCCTCTCGCAGCTCTGCGCCACCCTGGGCGCCGCGCACCAGGCGTCACTGGTCCACGGCAACCTGTCGCCGTCGACGTTCCTTCTCTCCCCGGCACCCCACGACGCGACGCTGGTGCGGCTCCAGCTCCTCGATCTCGGCGTGGGTCGCCTGGTGGTGGAATCCGAAGGTGCGGGCGCTCGGTTCTCTCCCTGGCGCGCGCCCGAGGTCTTCGCGTCGCCTGCCGGCATGGCGCCCGCCGCCGACATCTGGGCCATCGGTCTGGCGGCATTTGCACTCTACACGGGTGTCTCCTTCTGGCGGCACCCGGACGATCCTGCGGCGTTGACCCGGGAGATCCTCGCGGGCGACCTCCCGCTCGCCAGCGTTCGCGCCAGCGAGCAACATGTGGGCGCCCGTGTCCCGGTGGGCTTCGACGCTTGGTTTCGCCGCTGCGTGAGCCGCGATCCGCGCATGCGCTTCACCTCGGCCCGCGACGCCTGGGCCGTGTTCGAGAGCACCGTCGTGTCCGGATCCGCGCGCCCCTCGTCGGTGGTGGTCCCGCCGTTCGAGCGTCCCTTGCCGTTCGTGGCCGCGCCCCCTCCCTCGCGAAACGCCTGGATCGCGCCGGTGATGATCATGGGCGCCATCATCGGCCTCTTGCTGCTGGTGGTGGTGGGCGGCGGCGCGGCCGGGTACGCGCTCTATCGGACGAAGCGGAGCACGCCGGTGGCCCCTGCTGTGCCGCGCTGGAGCGACGACGATTCGCCGGTGGCGGTCTCGTCGAACGACCCCATGTGGGGTAGCCGCACGGCGCCGGTGACGGTGGTGGTGTTCGCCGACCTTCAGTGCCCGTTCTGCAAGCGCCTCGACCCCACCCTCGACCAGGTGCGGAGCACCTACGGCCAAGACAGCGTACGCATCATCTGGAAGAACGAGCCTCTGCCCTTTCACGTGAACGCGCGCCCGGCGGCCGAAGCTGCGCAGGGCGTGATGGACATGGCCGGCTCCGAGGCCTTCTGGCGCTTTCGTCGGCTCGCGTTCGATAACCAGAGCTTCCTCGACGAGAGCCATTTCGTCACCTGGGCCGGCGAGGCCGGGGTGAAGGATCTACAGGCCTATCGCGCAGGGCTCACCTCGCACCGCTGGCGCGCCAAGGTCGACGAGGATCACGCGCTCGCTGTGCGCGTCGGGGTGAAGGGAACGCCGGCCGCCTTCGTCAACGGGGTGTCCATCTCCGGCGCGCAGCCGTTCGCCACCTTTCAGCGCACCATCGACGCCGAGCTCTCCAAAGCGGCCACCCGACGCGCAGCGGGCCTGGCGGCGGATCGCACCTACGTGACCCTCTCCAAGGAGAACTTCGCGGCGCCCACGCGCGGCGAAACCAAGGAGCCCGAGGAGGACACTGTCTCGGTGTTCAAGGTGCCGGTGGGCAAGAGCCCGGTGCGCGGCAACCCCAACGCCCTGGTGACCATCGTCGAGTTCGCCGACTTCCAGTGTCCCTTCTGCCTTCGGGTGGAAGATGCGCTCGATCGGATCCAGCAGGTCTACGGCGACAAGGTCCGCATCGTCTGGAAGCACAACCCACTGGCCTTCCACGCGCAGGCGGTGAGCGCCGCCAACCTGGCGCAAGAGGCTTACGCCGAGAAAGGCAACGCCGGCTTCTGGGCGGCCCACGACAAGCTCTTCAAGATGCAGTCGTCCGGGCTCTCCGACGAACAGCTGCAGAGTGCAGCCACCGGTCTGGGCCTGGACGGGCCGCGGGTGCGCAGCGCCATCTTGCAGAACACGTTTCGCCCGATCATCGAGGCCGACCAGGACCTGGCGGAAGACTTCGGCGCCACCGGCACGCCGCATTTCTTCGTCAACGGTCGCCGCCTGAACGGCGCCCAGCCGTTCGAGAAGTTTCGCACCCTGGTCGACGAGGAGCTCGTCAAGGCGCAAGCGGCGCTCGCCCGCGGGGTCGCGCCTTCGCACCTCTACGAAGAGCTGGTCAAGGACGGGAAAGGGCAGACGCCGCTCGAGAGGAGCACCCTCGACCTGCGGCGTCCGGAGATCGCCGACGCGCCGTTCAAAGGCGCGGCCAACGCCAAGGTGACGATCGTGGAGCTGGCGGACTTCCAGTGCCCCTTCTGCAAGCGCGTCGAGGTGGACCTCTCCGCGGTGCTCCTCCAGTACGCCGGCCGGGTGAAGTTGGTCTGGCTCGACAAGCCCCTTCCCATGCACAAGGACGCACAGTTGGCGGCGGAGGCCGCGCAGGAAGCGCTCCGGCAGAAGGGCAACACCGGCTTCTGGCTCATGCACGACAAGCTGTTCGCAAACCAGGCCAACCTCGCGCGTGAGGACCTGGACCGCTACGCGAGCGACCTGGGGCTCGACGGCCTTCGCTTCGCGACCGCTCTCGACGAACGCACGCACCGCGCCACCGTGGAGGCAACCTCCGCCATGGCCGACGACGCCCACCTCTCGGGGACGCCGACCTTCGTCATCAATGGTTACCTGATGACCGGCGCCCAGCCCGCCCGCAAGTTCCGCCGTGTGATCGATCTCGCACTGTCCGAAGCGAAGTAGCTACAGCTCCCGCTCCGGCGGCGATCCGTCGAGGCACTGTCGCACCGCTCGGCAGAGTCGGGTGGGGTCGTAGGGCTTCTGCAGGAACCACACGTGGGGCGAAGGCGAGGCGCTCGGAACCATGTCGGGCGAGTAGCCACTCGTGTAAAGTACATGTATGTCGGGAGCGCGGGTGTGGATGGCCCGGGCCAGCTCCGGGCCCGAGAGGCCGCCGGGCATCACCATGTCGGTGAGGAGCATGTGGATGTGGCCGGAGAATCCGTCGAACACCCGGAGCGCTTCGGCGCCGGTGGCGGCCTCGAGCACGGTGTACCCCTGCCGCATGAGGATGGTTCGCACCAGGCGGCGCACCGCGTCTTCGTCCTCCACCACCAGCACCGTCTCGGTGCCCTTCGGCGCCGCGCCCAACGTGGGCTTCGACGTGGGGATGGCCGCCCCTTCGACGATGGGGAACAGGATCTCGAAGGTGGTGCCTCGGCCGGGTTCGCTCGAGACGCTCACCCGGCCCTTGTGCTGCTGAACGATGCCGAACACGGTGGCCAGACCCAAGCCGGTCCCCTTGCCCACCTCCTTGGTGGTGAAGAACGGCTCGAACAGGCGCGGCATGTGCTGGGGAGCGATGCCCGATCCATTGTCGGTGACCCGCAGCGTCACGCACCGAGGGCCGAGCGCTGCGCGCAGCTCAGCGTCCTCCAGCTGCTGAACGAAGGTGGCGATGGTCAGCTCGCCGCCGCGGCTCATGGCGTCGCGGGCGTTCACCGCCAGGTTCACCACCACCTGTTCGAGCATGCCCGCATCGGCCAGGATGCTGGGCAACTCGGCGGCCAGCTCGGCGCGTAGCTGCACGTTCTCGCCCAGGGTTCGCTCCAGCAGGCGCGTCATGCGCTGGATGACGGCGTTCAAGTCGAGCACGCGCATCTGCATCGCTTGGCGCTTGCTGAAGGTGAGGAGCTGCCGGGTGAGCGCGGCGGCGCGCTCGGTGGCGTCGGCGATCTCCTCGGCCACCTCCATGGTCGCGGGCGACTCCGCGGTGTCGGTCAGGAGCGAAGCATTGGCGCGGATGACGGTGAGCAGGTTGTTGAAGTCGTGGGCGATGCCCCCGGCCAGCTGCCCGATGGCATCGAGCTTCTGCGACTGGCGCAGCTGCTCGGAGAGGCGCTTGCGCTCGGTGACATCGACGCAGGCGCCGGTCATCCACCGCCCGCCATGGTCCGCGGAACGTCGCGCGCCGCGGGCTGTCACCCACACCACCTCGCCGTCGCTGCGCCGCACGCGATACTCGTCGACGTAGGGCTGACCGCTGCGCACGGCGCCGAACATCGTCTCGCGGACGCGCTCGCGGTCCTCGGCGTGCACCCAGCCGAGGAAGGTATCCACCGTGGTCCCGCCCTCGGTCACGACCTCGCCGAAGAGTGGTGCGGCGTTGTCGTCCCAGTAGATGACGTCGGCGTCCAGGTTCCAGCTCCAGGTGCCGATGCCTCCGGCGCCCAGCGCTGCCTCGAGTCGCGCCTGCGCTTCGGCGAGCGCCTGCTCGGCGTGCTTCCGCTCGGTGATGTCGAGGGCCACGCCTTCCATCCGCGTGGTGCGATTCTTGGCGCCGTGGGTGGCGCGACCCATGATGCGAATCCACCGAAGCGCGCCGTTCGGCGTGCGAATCTGGTAGTCGACGTCGTACGCGCCTCCGCCTCGCATGGCCTGCCCCATGGCCGCGGCGTTGAGGTCCACGTGCTCGGGGACGATCTGCGCCAGCACCCGCGTGCGGTCGATGGCGGCATCCGGCGCGATCCCGAACATCGCGCGCGTGCGGTCCGAGAGCTGGAGCACGTCGGTCGGTGCGTCCCAGGTCCAGGTTCCGAGCTTGGCGGCGTCGAGGGTGTGCCGGAGCCGCTGCTCGCTCGCGCGGAGCGACGCCTCTGCCTCGCGCCGCCGCAGATCGTTGCGGAACGCCTCGGTGAGCGACGCGCACGTGGAGAGGAATGGCGCGAGGTCGGCCACCAGCGTTTCGTCGTACCCACCCGGCCGATTGGCCACGCCCACCATCCCCACCATGCCGCCACCGGGCCGCTCGAAGGGGATCCCCAGGAAACGATCGAGCGGTGGGTGGCCCGCAGGCAGGCCGCCGCGTCGCGGATCGGTCGCAGGTTCGTTGGCGATGACCGTCTTGCCGGTGGTCATCACCGACCCGAAGAGGCTCGCGAGCTTGGTGAACTCCAGCCCCGAGGGAGCGTTCGCGTCGAAGAACGCGCGGGTCTCGGCGTTCCACGCGATGTTGGTGAGGGCGTGAACCTTGAGGAAGGGGTCACCCGCGGGGTTGGTGCGCACCTCGCCGATGAAGCCGTATTCGCTCTGCGTCAAGCGCAGCAGGTGGCGGAGCAGCACCTCGAAGGCCTCCCGCGGATTCGCCTCCACCAGGAAGGCGGACTGCGCCTCTCCCAGGGCGGTCAACAGATCGTTCTTCACCTGGAGGGCTTGGGCGTTGCGCGTGCGCTCGGTGACGTCGCGAACGAAGCAGCAGCGCTGGGGCGGATCGGCGTCGAGCCGGGTCACCGTCGCCTCGAACAACACGACCCGACCGTCGCGAGCGCGATGCTGCGTCTCGAAGCGCTTGCTCTCCCCGGGGCCCAGGAAATGCCTTCGATGCGCTTCCTCGTCGCCCGGCGCCTGGAGGTCCGAGAGCGGCCGACCACAGACCTCGTCGACGGAATATCCGAGTAGATCGCAGTACGCGCGATTGGCGTCGATGAGAGTACCCGCCTCGTCGACCACGAAGAACCCGTCCATGGAGGTCTCGATGATCGCGGCCCGCTGGCGCTCCACGAGAGCCCGCCGCGCTTCGCTCTGGGCCGATGCACCGGCCAGCGATCGCACGGAAGTGCGCAGCTTGAGCTCCGACATGACTCGGTGGCTGAGCACGCTCAGTGTTCGCATCTGGAGCGGCGTCAGCTTGCGCGGGACCCGATCGGCGATGCCCAGCGAGCCCAGGGCGTCGCCGTTGGGAGCGATGAGCGGCGTGCCGGCATAAAATCGAATGAAAGGGTCGCCCCGCACCAGGGGGTTGTCCGTGAAGCGCGCATCCTCCCATGTGTCTTCCACGATGAAGACGTCGGTCTGTTCGATGGTGTGGGCGCAGAAGGCGATCTCGCGGACGGTCTCGCTCACGCCGAGCGCGATGCGCGACTTGAACCACTGGCGCCGGTCGTCCACCAGGCTGATGAACGCCATGGGCACCTCGCAGATCTCCGCCACGAGGCTGGTGACCTCGTCGAAGCGGGCCTCGGGCGCCGTGTCGAGCACGTCGTACGAGCACAGCGTTGCCAGCCGGCGCGCCTCCCGTTCCGGTGGTTGTGAGTCGAGGCGCCCCAAAACCCCAGAAGTCTGGCGCGAAAGGCCAGGTCACACAAGGAAACTGTATCGATTTGCCTCGCGCCCCGTCAGCCCCGCTGACGGATGGCCCGCTCTTCTTCGCCGAGCTTCTTCACGTCGGCCAGGGCTCGCTCGCTGATGCGACGAAACAGGCCTTGATTGCCACGCTCTTCCAGCATGCCGTCGAACTCCACCGGCGCGCCGAAGACGACGTTCACGTCGCCGCCGGTGCCGTCGAAGTTGCCCATCACTTGACGCTTGATGTCATTGGAGAGGCCGTTGACGAACACCGGTAGCACCGTGGCCTTGGCGCCGTGGATGATGCGGCCGATGCCGAACTTGGCGGGGAGCAGCTCGTAGGGATCGTCGCCGGTGCCCCGCTGCCCTTCCGGGTGGAGACCCACGAAGGCGCCGCCTTGGCGCAGCACGCGACTCACCTCGTCGAGCGTCGCCAGGTTCAGGACCGCGCGGTTTCGCTCGCGAAACACCGGCGGATACATGGCGAAGAAGCTCATGAGGCCGTTGACCACCAACCCCAGCGGGTTGTCGTAGAAGAACTTGGAGCGCACCGGAAAGAGAATCCGGTGCGGCAAGAGGTCGCGATACACGAGGAACGAGGTGATGACGTACAGGTCGAAGAAGCTGCGGTGGTTCGACACCACGATGTAGCTCTTCGCCGGGTCCAGGCGGGGCAAGCGCTCCACGCCGTGCACCTTGCGGATGTTCCGCGTGCAGTATTCGATCCACACCGAGCCGAGGCGCCGCTGCAGCACGCGCACCGCGCGGTCCACCGGCCCCTTCTCGAAGGTCTTGCGCACGAAGCGAATCTGCCGCTCCTCGGTGGGGGTCAAGAGACCCTTGCCGAGCTCCAGCATGTCCAAAGGTCCGCTCATGCGCGGCCTGTTCTTCGGCGACGGCTCGGGGCCTTCAGCGCTATTCATGGTGATGGCCGATGAAAGTCGAAACGCGCCCGGACGGCAAGGCTGCTCGCGGCGGTGACCCGGAAAGTTCAGTGGATATATGGGCATATAGTGCCACTTGAAAGAATGCGCCGGGGTACCGTTCCCAGTCCGCCGGCCTCACGCGTTAACCAAAGCGAACCCATGCACGCTTGCTTTCGACAACCTTTTCTCGCCGCTGCCTTGGCATCGCTGGGCGCCATGGCCACGAGCGGGGACGCGTTCGCCCAGGACGCCACCCTTCCGACGACCCCCCATCCGCGCGCCTACGCGGTGATCATCGGCGCCAACCAAGGCGGCCAGGGTCAAGAGCCGCTTCGCTACGCGGAAGACGACGCCGTGCGTTTCGCCGCGGTGCTGCGCGAGCTCGGTCAGCACGAGTCGCCGGAGCTGCGCATCTTGCTCCACCCGACCGGACGCGAGGTGGTGGCGACCATCGACGACGTGGCCCAGAAGCTGCGAGGCCACAAGGAGCGCGGTGAGCAGGCGGTCTTCTACTTCTATTACTCGGGTCACGCGCGGGCAGCGGCTCTGAACCTGGGGGCCGAGGAGGTCTCGGTGGCGCTGCTGCGGGAGCGGCTCTCGCAGCTCCCGCAGCAGCGCCACCGAG